>JBJTKU010000163.1:0-3371 GCA_046096605.1 Candidatus Planktophila sp.
CATCGGCGCAGGGTGCACTCTGATCAACATTGAAAACTCCCTAAGCCGGTATTACCACGCTCAGATTTTTGAGGCGGTAGTAAGACAGGGTACCTTTGACCTCCCACCATTACCTGCATTAACGAAGGCCACTGGCCGACGCGCTGAAAGGAACTCTCATGACCGAACAGAATCCACTTCCATCACAGGTTGCTCCTCAAGTCAGTGCAGCATCTGCTCTGATTGGAGATCCTTCCCAATTCGGTCGAGTTGCAGAGGATGGAACGGTTTTTGTTCGCACAGCAACAGGCGAAAAAGCGGTTGGCTCATACCCGGGGAAGAGTCCAGAAGAAGCGCTTGCATACTTTGTCCGCAAATTTGAAGCGCTGGCATCAGAGGTGGCACTTACCGCCGCTCGCATTACATCTGGAGCTATGGTTCCAGAAGATGCATATGAAGCTGTGAATAAGTTGCGTCAACAGGTTCGCGAACTCAACGGAGTTGGCGATCTCGATGCACTGGCCTCATCTGTTGAACAGATCGAACCACTTATTGAAGGCCATCGCGAGAAATTTGAAGCAAAGAAGGCAGCGGAGGCCGCTGCGAAGGCTGCTCGTCGCGAGCAAGTTCTTATTGAGAAAGAAAAAATAGTAGCCGAGGCGCAATCTTTGGCCCTTTCAGAGAGTTGGAAAGCAACTGGTGAACGTCTTAAGACTCTCCTTGATGAATGGAAGAGCGCGCCTCGCTTAGATAAGAAGACAGATGCAGAACTATGGAAGCGATTCTCGACATCGCGTAATAAATTTGATAAGCGTCGCCGTGCACACTTTGCATCCCTCGAGGCAACCGCTGCAATTGTGTCTTCAGCGAAAACTGCGATTGTTGAAGAAGCCGAAAAACTGGCGACTTCAACTGACTGGGTTGCAACGGCTCGTAGATTTAAAGCTCTCATGGATTCCTGGAAAACTGCTGGACGCGGAAAACCAAAAGATGATGCCAAACTCTGGGCGCGATTTAAGGCTGCTCAAGATGCATTCTTTGCCGCAAAGAACGCTGATTTAGAAAAGCGCGAAATTTCTATGGCAGCAAACCTAGAAAAGCGCGAGGCTCTCCTTCCAAAGATTGAAGCCATCCTTCCATTTAACGATGTGAAGATAGCAAAAAATGAGTTCCGCGAATTGATGCGCGAATGGGAGAAGATCGGGATCACCCCTCGCGATAAGCGAGCAGCCATGGATGCTCGCGTACACGCAGTGGAGAGTGCAATCAAATCAGCCGAAGCAGAACTTTGGCGCAAGAGCGATCCAGCTGCAAAAGCGCGCGCTGCCGATGTAGTTTCTCAACTCACTGCCGCTATCGATAATTACGAGGCAATCGCGGCAAAGGCAAAAACTTCTGGAAATGAGAAGAAGGCGAAAGAGGCTCTTGAATCCGCGCAAGCTCGTAGAGTCTGGCTCGAGGAAGCGCAGAAAAATCTGGCAGAGTTTAGCTAACTACTAATTTCGGTAAACGTCGTAGACACCTTCAACGCTTCGCACTGCTGCAAGAACTGAATCCAAATGGGTGGCATCTGCCATCTCGAAGGTAAATTTGGAGATAGCAACCCGATCTTTTGAGGTGCTCACTGATGCGCTCAAGATATTTACATGCTGTTCCGAAAGAGCGCGGGTCACGTCTGCGAGCAAACGTGCACGATCTAAAGCTTCAACTTGTATATTTACAAGGAAGAGCGAGCTTGCTCCTGCCAACCAATGCACTTTGACGATTCGTTCTGATTGATTGTTTCGTAGATCATCGCTATTGACGCAATCGCTGCGGTGTACAGAGACACCACTTCCCTTTGTGATAAAACCTAGGATTTCATCTCCTGGGACGGGGGTGCAGCATCGAGCCAATTTGACCAGAACATCACCAACGCCCTCAACTTCTATTGCAGTACTTGAGCGGCGAGTTGTCGGCACTCCAGTCGGTATGTTCTCAATTGTTGCCTCAGGGTGCGAATCTTCAACTCCGATCGATGCAACAAGTTTTTCAATAATTGATGCAGCAGAGACATGGCCATCACCGACAGCGCTGTAGAGCGCATCGATATCTGGATATCTCAAGTCGTGGGCAAGTTCCAAAAGCGCATGACCTGCGAAAATTTTCTGCAGCGGAAGTCCTGCTTTACGCATTTGTCGCGCGATAGATTCACGGCCGGCATCGATTGCTTCCTCGCGTCGTTCTTTAGAGAACCATGCCTTGATCTTGGACCTGGCGCGTGGACTCTTAACAAAGTTGAGCCAATCACGACTCGGGCTCGCCGTCAGTGATTTATTAGTAACAATCTCTACAACATCGCCGTTAGCCAGTTTGGTCTCTAATGGAACAAGACGGCCGTTAACCTTCGCCCCCGCGCAACGATTGCCAACATCTGTATGGACAGAATATGCAAAATCAACTGGCGTGGATCCCCCAGGTAGTGCGATCACGCTCCCCTTTGGAGTAAAGACGAAAACTTCAGGGCTACCTAGATCAAAACGTAGCGCTTCCAAAAATTCTGAAGGATCCTCTGTCTCCTTTTGCCACTCATGAAGTTGTCTCAACCAGATCATTTCTGGGGTGTTGGCTTGCGAATCGGTGTTCTGCTTATATTTCCAATGGGCAGCAATACCGAATTCGGCACGTGAATGCATTTCATATGTGCGAATCTGTATCTCAACAGCCTTACCGCTTGGACCTATTACGGTCGTGTGGAGAGATTGATAGAGATTAAATTTCGGCATTGCAATGTAATCCTTAAAGCGGCCTGGCACTGGGCTCCAGCGAGCATGGATTGAACCGAGCACTGCATAGCAATCGCGAACATCGTTTACTAGTACACGAATTCCCACAAGATCATAGATATCGTTGAAATCGCGGCCGCGCACCACCATCTTCTGATAGACGCTAAAGAAATGCTTCTGTCTTCCAGTGACGGTAGCCTCAATTAAGTCGTTGGCTAAATCTGATTTAACTAATTCGATCACCTCTTGCGTAAGAGCTTGTCTGGCAGGGCTACGTTCTGCAACCAGTCGAGAGATCTCCGCAAATTTCTTTGGCTCCAAGACTTCAAAGCTGAGATCTTCGAGCTCCCATTTGAGTGCGTTCATTCCTAGCCGGTGAGCAAGCGGGGCATAGATGTCGAGAGTCTCGCGAGCTTTACGAAGTGCGCTCTCCCCCGATACAAATTTCCAAGTTCGCGCATTATGGAGACGGTCGGCCAATTTGATAACAAGTACGCGTATATCTCGCGACATAGCGATAACCATCTTACGAACGGTCTCGGCCTCAGCTGTTGGCCCATACGTCAATTTATCGAGCTTTGTTACCCCATCCACTAGGGCAGCAATCTGATCTCCGAAATCACTACG
>JBJTKU010000164.1:0-5295 GCA_046096605.1 Candidatus Planktophila sp.
CAAAGGTCAATCTCCAATTGTCTGTTGGACCACGAGAAGAAGATGGCTATCACAACCTCGTCTCGGTCTTTCAAGCTATATCGATCTTTGATGATGTCACTGTGACCAAGAGTCAACCGGGATCTGGAATTACCATTTCAATTGTTGGCGATCATACTCATGGCGTTCCTGCAGATCACACAAATTTAGCTGTCAGAGCAGTACAACTGATTGCCTCTGAATATGATTTAACAATCGATGCCCATATAGAGGTAAAGAAAAGTATTCCCGTAGCAGGAGGAATGGCTGGGGGAAGTGCAGATGCGGCAGCAGCAATTCTTGCAATCGATCATCTCTATGAACTGGAGATGACTCGCGATGAGCAGCATGCTTTTGCAGCATCGCTTGGCAGCGATGTTCCCTTTATGCTCACAGGTGGAACCGCGATCGGCCAAGGACATGGCGATCAATTAACTTCTGCACTATCTCGCGGTACTTATCACTGGGTATTGGCACTTTCTAGCGTAGGACTTTCCACACCTGCCGTTTATGCAGAATGCGATCGACTTCGTGCCGAGCGCGATATCTCAGAACCACGCATTAGTGATCAATTAATGCAGGCACTTCTTGCAGGAGATGCAAAGGCTGTTGGTGCAGCACTAAGCAATGATCTACAGAACGCTGCCTGCACATTACGTCCGGCACTTTCATTAGTCTTAGATGTCGGTCAGGAATATGGCGCACTCGGTGCGATCGTCTCTGGTTCAGGTCCAACAGTTGCTTTTTTAGTTGCAGATGTTGATGCAGGTCTTGATCTAGCTGTTGCTCTGACCTCAAGTGGAGTGGTGGGAAGCGTTGCTCGAGCCTTCGGACCCGTGCATGGAGCCAAAATTCTCTAACTCCAAGATGCGTATCTGGTCGCCAGCACCCTGTGTGATGAGGGAGAATACGGGTTCCGCCATTGTGTAGTGGCTAGCACATGGGCCTTTGAAGCTCAGGGTCCAGGATCGATACCTGGTGGCGGAGCAATTTCAATTGCCCGCCGATATGGCTGGCGGAGCAAGATAGACTTCACATATGAGCTTGGAAACAGTGGTTGTTCTCGCCGCTGGAGAAGGCACGCGGATGAAATCTGCTACACCCAAGGTTCTCCATTCAATCTCAGGTCGCACACTTCTTGGACATGTTCTTCATGCAATCGATGGTTTAGGGGCAAAAAATCTTCGCGTTGTAGTCGGCGCTGGACGAGAACTCGTTGAAGAGCACGTTGCAAAGATCGCACCTCATGCCACGACTGTGTTTCAGGAACATCGTGGCGGAACAGGACATGCAACACAGCTCGCGCTCGCAGGAACAACACCAGCAGGCACAGTCTTGGTTTTGGCTGGCGATACTCCAATGCTCACACGCGCTTCTCTTGCAGCGCTATTGGATGTTCACCATAAGGGTGGGTTTGTTGCATCGGTTATGACTGCAGAGCATCCAGATCCAACTGGCTATGGACGCATTATTCGCGCAGCAGATGGATCACTTTTGCGCATTGTTGAAGAGCGCGATGCCAGCGAAAACGAAAAGGCAATCTACGAAATCAATTCAGGCGTTTATGCCTTCGATGGTGCAAAACTTGCTAGCGCCATTGGAAAGCTCAAGAACGATAATTCGCAGGGCGAGCTCTACCTGACCGATGTTCTAGAGATTCTCCGTAACGATGGCGGTTCTGTGGCTGCTGTTTTGATCGAAGATTTCATTGAAATTCTTGGGGTTAATGATCGTGCGCAGTTGGCAGAAAGCGCTGCACTCTTACGAGATTTGATTAATGACGACCTCATGAAATCCGGAGTCACCATCGTTGATCCTATGAATACTTGGGTTGATTCCACGGTAACGGTTGCAAGTGATGTCACTCTGCTTCCTGGAACATGGCTTGCTGGATCTACAACTGTTGCTACCGGTGCCGTTATCGGGCCCCGCACAACTCTTGTCGATTGCACAGTCGCAGCCGGAGCTCAGGTAATTGAATCGCATTGCACAGGGGCTGCAATCGGTCCCAATGCAACCGTTGGCCCATTTACATATTTGCGACCAGGCACAGATCTTGGTCCATCATCAAAAGCCGGTGCATTTGTTGAGATGAAGAATGCCGTTGTCGGTGAAGGTTCTAAAGTTCCGCATCTTTCCTATGTAGGTGATGCAACAATCGGTGAAGGTAGCAATATCGGGGCTGCAACAATCTTTGTAAATTACGATGGCGTTGAAAAGCATCACACCACTGTCGGCGATCATGTCCGCGTAGGTAGCGATTCGATGTTAGTCGCCCCGGTCACAATCGGAGATGGCGCGTATACCGCCGCTGGATCTGTGATTACTGAGGATGTGCCACCCGGAGCAATCGGGGTTGCTAGAGCTAAGCAGAGAAATGTATTAGGTTGGGTCCTGCGCAAGCGTTCCGGCACAAAATCTGCAGACGCAGCCTCGCGTCATGTTGATGAGAAGAAGGGCTAATTCCTTTGAGCGAACTCAGACTGTCTTCCGAGAAAAGATTGCGTCTATTTTCAGGACGCGGGTTCCCTGAGCTAGCTGAAGAAGTCGCTACCGAACTTGGCATTCCCATCACACCAACTTCTGCATATGACTTTGCAAATGGCGAAATCTTTGTTCGCTTTGAAGAATCAGTTCGTGGTTGCGATGCATTCGTTCTGCAATCTCACGCAGCTCCAGTCAACAAGCAGATCATGGAACAACTCATCATGGTCGATGCTCTCAAGCGCGCATCTGCAAAACGCATCACAGTTGTTGCACCTTTCTATGGATACGCTCGTCAAGATAAGAAGCACCGCGGACGTGAACCAATCTCTGCACGTTTGATGGCAGATCTCTACAAGACAGCTGGTGCAGATCGTTTGATGGTTGTCGATCTCCATACATCACAGATTCAAGGATTCTTTGACGGTCCAGTTGATCATCTCTTTGCACTACCCATGCTTGCAAATTACGTTGGCAGCAAAGTTGATCGTTCTATGCTTACTATCGTTTCACCTGACTCAGGTCGTGTGCGCGTAGCAGAACGTTGGTCTGAACTTCTTGGAGGATGCCCGATCGCATTTATCCATAAGACGCGCGATCCACTAGTTCCTAACGAATCAGTTACTGGTCGCGTAGTCGGCGATGTCACCGGTCGTACATGTGTTGTTATCGATGACATGATCGATACTGCAGGAACGATTACAAAGGCGGTAGATGCACTCTTCGAAGGTGGGGCAAAGGATGTCATCATCGCTGCAACCCACGCAGTTTTCTCAGGCCCAGCCGTTGAGCGCCTGAAAGATTCACGCGCAGTAGAGATCGTTGTAACCAACTCATTGCCAATTGCTGAAGATAAGCGCTTTGACAAGCTCACCGTGCTCTCAATTGCCCCACTTCTAGGCCGTGCTATCCGCGAAGTCTTCGAAGATGGTTCAGTTACCAGTCTTTTTGACGGCCACAGCTAAGTCAGGGTAGTCTCGCCTCATTCTGGCGAGGGTTTCTCCTTAAAGTTTATAGAGGAAACCGTTATCGACGGCAAGGAAGTTAACTCCTAGTCAGAGCACATCGTCTCTTGGTTCATCGCCAAAGGCTTTGAACTACTAACTAGGAGTTTTTTAATGGCAGAAGTATCAATCAAAGGCACAACACGTACCGAATTCGGTAAGGGTGCATCACGCCGCGCACGTGTTGCAGGACAAGTTCCGGCAGTTATCTACGGTCACGGTGAGAAGCCATTACATATCACCTTGCCAGCTAAGCAACTCGGTGTAGTTCTTAAAGAGTCAAACGTTCTCCTTAACATCGAGATTGATGGAAAAGTGGAACTCACACTGCCAAAGTCAGTAGTTCGCCACCCACTTAAGCAGATCCTCGAGCACGTCGACCTCGTACTTGTTCGTCGCGGCGAAAAGGTAACTGTTGCTGTTCCGGTTCACACCGAAGGTAAGCACGATCCAGATGGAATCCTCGAACACGTCCATCACACTATTGAAATCGAAGCAGAAGCCACCTCGATTCCAAACTTCCTTACACTCAGCATCGAAGGTATGGCAGCAGGAACATCGTTGTACGCTTCAGATGTTCCTCTTCCTGCAGGAACATCACTTGTCAGCGATCCAAAGACTGTCGTCGTTCACTTATCTGAGCGTTCAACTGCTGCAATTGAAGAAACTCCTGCAGCTCCTGCGGCAGATGCAGCAGCTCCTGCGGCAGATGCCGAAAAGAAGGACGCCTAACCCGTACCCTTTCTCATTATGACGTGGTTGGTAGTGGGCCTGGGTAATCCAGGTGATCAATACGCTGCCACCCGTCACAATGTGGGTCAGATGGTGATTGACCATCTTGCCAAACGCCATAATGTAAAACTGGCAACTCATAAATCTCGCACACAAATCGCTGCCTACAAATTAGGTGTTGGCATAGATGCGCACCCAATTATTCTCGCTAAATCATTGAGCTACATGAATGAGACCGGTGGTCCGATTAAGGCGTTAGCAAACTTCTACTCAGTTGAACCAGCAAAGATCATCGTCTTACATGACGAACTAGATATCGGATACTCAGTTATCCGCAGCAAATTAGGCGGCGGCGACAACGGTCACAATGGTTTGAAATCCCTGACGTCTGCCTTTGGAACTCCTGATTACTATCGTATTCGTTTAGGCATCGGTCGTCCGATGGGCCAACAAGATCCTGCCGACTTTGTCTTGAAGCAATTTAGTAAAGAAGAGAAGAAAGATCTCGATGAATTTATCGATCGCGGCAGCGACGTTGTCGAGTGCCTCATTGAAAAGGGTCTGGAATTTACCCAATCAAAATTTAATTCGTAGATCAGCCCGTATTACGTAGGCCTGCTGCAACACCATTGATTGTCAGCAGAAGTGCACGAATTAACGTTGGATCCGCACCCTGTCCCTCAGAGCGCACACGCTGTAAGAGATTTACTTGCAGTAGATGCAGTGGAGAGAGATAGGCGTCGCGGACCTGCAGAGTGCGAGCAAGGACTGGTTGTTCGCTCAAGAGCGAATCCTTTTTAGTTAAAAGCAGAATCTCATGAACCGTTAATTCGAACTCTGCAGTGATCTCATCAAGAAAGTGATGTAGCTCTTGTGGCACAAGAGTCTCTACATAACGACGAGCGGTCTTCAAATCAGTCTTTGCAAGAGTCATCTCTACATTGCTAATAAATGTATGGAAGAAGTCCCAATCTTCAAGCATTGATTTCATGACATCAGACTTTCCAGCCTCGCGAGGCTGGAAAGTCTGATGTCATGAAATCAATGCTTGAAGATT
>JBJTKU010000165.1:0-5496 GCA_046096605.1 Candidatus Planktophila sp.
ATAGTCGGCGCAGCAACTACTCCAGCAAGTGAACCGTGTTGATCAACAGCTGCAATGCTTACATTCCAGCCAGGCCATCCATAAAAGTAATTTACGGTTCCATCCAGAGGATCAATTACCCACCTTATTCCTGATTTACTCTCGCGCGCTGCCCCCTCTTCGGCAACGATTCCATCGTCCGGACGCGCACGAAGAATGCTCGCAACGATGAGCGCCTCGGCCTTCTCATCCATCTGAGTGGCAAAGTCGATAGCCGTTGATTTCTCGGTCAATTCAAAGTGAATTGGTCGTTGCATCAGAAGTTGCGCTGCCTGACTGGCCGCATCGTGGGCTATTGCCAGTAATTCTGCGGCAAGTGGCGAAGTCTTCTGGGTCATATCCTCACTTTATCGGTTATTCTGCCCTTCATGAGCGAACTGCGGCTAACGGGCAAGAACCCAGAGGGCACCCACATCACTCTTACCAACGCCTCAGGTGATGAGTTCACCGTTCGTATTAGCGACACTTTGAGAGCAACGGTCAATCAGCCACGACTTACCGCCGTTGTTGCCACCGATGAAGAACAGGTGATGAGCGTAAAAGAGATCCAGCGCCGACTTCGCGCAGGCGAATCAATGGATGCGATTGCACGCGATGGTCAGATTAGCGTTGAAAAGGTCGAGCGCTTTGCCGGACCGATCTTGCAAGAGCGCGTGTACATATTGGATCAGGCATTTGCTGTTGTAATGCGCAAAGAGAGCGCTCGCGACCAAGAGAGCTTTAATGATGTTGTGACTGCACGACTTGCACCCATGGGAGTTGATAGTCAATCACTGACATGGAATACATGGCGTATCGATGATGGCACATGGACGATCGACTTGAGCTATCCCAATCGCGATGGACATGGCAGCGCAACATGGAACTTTGATCTCAACCGTCGCAGCATTACCGCAACAAATGAGAATGCGCGCTGGATGCTCGGTCAAGATCCGGCACCCCGCACTCAGACACCAGGATTAGTGCACGCCGAGCCATCTCATCCTTCTCGTATCGTCGATTCTCTCTCGCAAGCAGAGATACAACCAGAGCCAGTGCGTGCGACACCACGTCTTGTAGCAATTCGTGAAACTCCTCGCGAAGAAGACCGTGCAGAGGGAATTGCTGGACGCGCCAAAGTTCCATCATGGGATGAAATTATGTTCGGTCGTACAGCAACGCCTGCGACATCTTCAGCAGATCTTCCAGATAACGATCCATTTGAAGATCCATCGGATGAGGATCTCTTTAGTTAACTTTTAAAGTATTAGCTCTATAGATAAGTGCGCGTTAAGAGCGCAACAGTTGATTCAATATCGCTCAGTCCGCCATGATGACCAACCATCGCACCTTCTTTTTCGGCGCGATCTGGATCAAGTAGAACTAGTCCCCCATGAGCTACTGCAATGAGATCTCCCATGCGATCTGAGGCATCAGCACTGACAGCGGCACCAAATACCTGAGATGCGATCGCTTCCTCACGAGTAAAGATGGTGGCACGTTCTCCAAAGAATTCTCGCCACTTATCGGCCACTTCAAGACGAGCAGATGGTGAATCGGCCGAGTCTTCAAGATAGAGATGGCGGGCACGAGGTTCTCCGGCCACAGTAGATATGCCATCTAGTAAATTGTTATCGGCTCCGAGAATTACTTTCTCTGCAACATTAATCATTCCGTGATCTGCCGTGAGCCAGATACGAGTACCTCGAGGAAGTCTCATCACAAGGGATGAGAGAAATGAATCAATACTGACAAGGGCTGCTAACCACTTATCTGATCCAACACCATCGCAATGGCCGGCAGAATCGAGGTCGTTTACATAAAGATAGACAAAGGATGGTCTTTCTTTGAGTGCCGCGACAGTCTTTTCAATCAGATCGGCAGGAACATTTGCTCCACTATATGTGGCACCGCGAAAGACAGCCTGAGTAAATCCTGTCGTCTCATATCGCTTTGCTGCAACATGAGTGACCGAGATGGCACTATCACGCGCTCTTTCAAAAATGGTAGGTACTGGCTGCCAGATGATGGGATCAACTCGTTCATCCCATTTCAATGAATTAAGAATGCGCCCTCCGCTTCGCGGAACTCGCACTGTATATCCCAACATTCCATGAGTTCCTGGAAGTTCACCAGTCATCAATGTGGCAAGACTTGTTGCTGTAGTAGATGGAAAGGATGTGCGAAGTACACCCACAAGAGTCAAAGATGAAATTGTCGGGATTAGATCTCTATATTTTTCAAGTACATCTGCGCCGAGGCCATCTATAAGAAAGAGCAACTCACGACCTGCCGGACTTTCGATAATCTCAAGACGATTGTCTGTGCCGGCTAAGCCAAGTGAGGCAAAGATCGACGGCGTGATATCGGCTAAATGCACAGGTATATGTTCTCACGGGTATTGTTGCCACCGTGAGTATCCATTATTCAAAGGAAGTTGCAGCCGCTCGAAAATCTGGCGCACCGCTTGTCGCACTCGAATCCACAATTATTAGCCACGGCCTTCCACGCCCAACAAATCTCAACGTAGCCATAGAGGTTGAAGAGATTGTCCGTGCACATGGTGCCGTCCCTGCAACTATCGCGATTCTAGATGGCGAAGTTCATGTTGGACTGGAATCCGATGAATTAGTCGCAATTGCCAATCGTGACGACATTGCCAAAGCTTCAATTCGCGACCTGGCAATGATTAGCAGAGCCAAGACGAGCGCTGCAACAACGGTGGCTGCTACCTCTCATATTGCCCAGATTGCCGGCATTTGCGTATTTGCAACAGGTGGTCTCGGCGGAGTCCATCGTGGTGCCAATGAATCCTTCGACGAATCCGCAGATCTTGGCGCGCTCGGAAAATTAGATATCGCAATCGTCTGTGCTGGTGTTAAATCAATTCTCGATGTCGGTGCCACCCTAGAACGTCTTGAGTCTCTCTCTGTTAGCCTAGTTGGATATAGAACAAATGCTTTCCCTGGTTTCTATCTCACTGATTCGGGCTTCACTATTGAACACCGCGTCGAAAGCGCTTCTGAGATAGCAGAGATTATTAAGGCACGTCGCGAACTAGGAACTGATTCAACATCTCTTGTGATTGCTAACCCAGTCAAGAATGAAATGGATCGTGTGCGGCACGATACGATACTTAATAGTGGTTTAGCTAGCGCCTCCGCACAAGGTGTGACTGGTAAAGCTGTAACACCTTTTCTCCTTGAACATTTCCACACAGCAAGCCAGGGAGAATCTCTCAGGGTAAATATCGAGATCATTAAATCAAATAGCGCACTTGCCGCCGACATTGCCGTGGCGTTAGCTTAAAATGGGTATTAAAGCTCTTTGTGTAGGCGATCTGATGCTCGATGTTGTGGCACAAATTCCAACTTCGCCACATGACCTTCATTTAGATAATGACAATCGCACAATCATCTCAACTCATGCTGGCGGAGCTGGCGGCAATGTTGCATCCTGGCTAGCCGCACTTGGCAATGAGGTCACAATGGTGGGTCGTATAGGAGACGATGCTGCAGGTTCTGCCATCACTGCTGAGTTTGATTCACTAGGAATCTCTTATGGCAAGATTGTTAAAGAGGGCCTACACACAGGTGTTGTTATCTGCCTCGTTGATCCATCAGGTAAACGGACTATGTTGGCAGACAATGGTGCAAATGCCGGCTTAACCTTTGATGATCTTCCTCCATTAGAAGGATTCGATTCTGTCTACCTCACTGGGTATGCACTCCTTGCGCCACTTTCTCGTACAGGTGTTCTTGAGATGGTTCAAGAAATAAATGCTGCCAAAATTCCAATCACCTTTGATCCGGCCACTGTTGGCGGTATGAAGAATGTTCCCGTTACCGAAATTCTCTCGTGGTGTGCGCAGATGGATACTCTGATCATGAATGAAGAGGAAGCGATCTATTTAAGCGGCTCTAGCAATATCAAATCAGCGCTGGATTTCTTCCTAGAAATTACCCCTCGAGCAATCGTGAAACGCGGCGCACATGGATCTATCGGTCGCCAGCGAGGTGGCGACTTTATCGCTGTAGCTGCACACGCAACGCAGGTTGTAGATACAACTGGCGCCGGCGATTCCTTCGCCGCCGGTTTCATTGATTCTTTTATTACAGGAAGGAATTTTGAAGAGGCGATTAAGCGAGCAAGTGCGGTTGCAGCCCACTGTGTTGCAATCGTCGGTGCCAGAGGGCGTGTAGGTACACAGATTTAGCACCAGTTGTTGGCACAATTGCGGCCATGGCAACAGCGAAGAAGACCGCAGCAACTAAGGGCAAGAAGGCTGCGGCAGGGCCAAAGCCTGGAGAGTTTGCCGGCAAGATAGTTGACATCGATGTCTCAACAGAGATGTCTGACTCCTTCCTGGAATACGCGTATTCAGTGATTTACTCACGCGCGCTGCCTGATGCGCGCGATGGTCTTAAACCTGTCCATCGTCGCATCTTGCACCAGATGGCAGATATGGGACTTCGCCCAGATCGCGGACATGTAAAGAGTGCACGTGTTGTTGGTGAAGTAATGGGTAAATTGCACCCTCACGGTGATGGTGCAATCTATGATGCGCTCGTTCGCATGGCTCAATCATTTTCTATGCAGCTTCCCCTTATCGATGGCCACGGTAACTTTGGATCACTTGATTCAGGTCCAGCTGCAATGCGTTACACCGAAGCACGCTTGGCATCTGCAGCTCTTGCAATGGTTGCCGAATCTGATGAGAACACAGTCGATTTTGGTCCAAATTACGATGGCCAACTTTCAGAGCCTTTGGTGCTTCCTGCCGCCTATCCAAACTTATTAGTCAATGGTGGTTCAGGGATTGCTGTTGGTATGGCGACAAACATGGCCCCTCATAACCTTGGCGAAGTCATTGCCGCCACAAAGTTTTTGATCGATAACCCGAAGGCAACTCTCAATCAATTGATGAAGCATGTACAGGCACCTGATTTTCCAACGGGTGGAGAGATTGTTGGGCTTGAAGGAGTCCGTGAAGCCTATGCAACAGGTAAGGGATCATTCAAAGTCCGTGCCACAGTAGAGATTACAAAAGTTACTTCTCGCAAAATGGGAATCATCATCAAAGAACTTCCCTTTAATATCGGCCCCGAAAAGGTTGTTGAGCGAATCGCAGAACTTGCAAAGGCCAAGAAAATTCAGGGAATTTCAGACATTGTCGACCTCACAGATGGCCAGACCGGTACCAATGTGGTGATCGAGATCAAGAACGGCTTTGAGCCAGAAGATGTTCTAGAAAAGCTCTACAAGTTAACCCCTATGGAAGATGCTTTTGCTATCAACGCAGTCGCTCTAGTCAAGGGCCGCCCACAAACTCTGGGCCTCAAAGAGCTCTTGCAAGTCTTTATTGATCATCGTATCGAAGTAGTTACCCGTCGCTCTGAATTCCGTAAAGCCAAGGCATCTGCGCGATTGCTTATGGTTGATGGACTTCTCAAGGCAATTATTGATATTGATAAGGTC
>JBJTKU010000166.1:0-2518 GCA_046096605.1 Candidatus Planktophila sp.
CCAAATATTGATGCAGAAGCTTTCGGTCGTCTCTCTGAAAGGTTTGCACGCTTCCTCGGAACCGCTCGATTCCTGGTCTATATGACGGTCTTTGTATTCTCTTGGGTTTCATGGAACTCACTTGCGCCACAGGACCTTCGCTTTGATAAATATCCTTTTATCTTTTTGACCTTGATTCTTTCGCTTCAGGCATCATATGCAGCACCTCTGATTCTTCTCGCCCAAAATCGACAGGCAGATAGAGATCGAATCGCTCTAGCCGAAGATCGCGCCCGCAACGATAGAAGTATGGCCGATACTGAATATCTCACACGTGAATTAGCCAGCCTTCGGATTGCGCTAGGTGAAGTTGCCACACGCGACTTCCTCAAAGATCAACTGGGTGATCTCGCAGAAGAGATTGCCAAAGAGTTAAGAAGTAATTCCGAGCCTGACTCCAAGAAGTGATTTGTCGCGAATAATTAATTTATCAGCAACCGCCTTGATTGCAAGTGCAGTTGGACTTTGAGGTGCTGCATCAACAATAGGTGAGCCTAAATCTCCACCTGTACGTAACTCTGGGGCAAAAGGAATCTTTCCAAGTAATGGAACATCTGCACCCACGAGGGTCGATAGTCGGGCTGAGGTCTCTTCACCTCCACCTTCACCAAAGAGCGCAGTTGATTCACCGCATGTTGGGCAGATAAATGCAGACATGTTTTCAACTACGCCAATAACACGTTGATGCATCTGGTGGGCAATTCGTCCTGCACGTTCTGCAACCTCCGCTGCTGCAATTTGGGGAGTTGTCACCACAAGAATTTCAGATGTTGGAATCAATTGGCCGAGCGAGATCGCTAAATCACCTGTTCCAGGCGGAAGATCAAGTAGCAAGAGATCGAGATCGCCCCAATATGCATCTGAGAGAAGCTGTTCAAGAACTCGATGCAATAGCGGTCCGCGATAGGCGACCGCATCAGCGCGTTCTGGCTTAAACATCTCCATAGAGACTGTCTTGACTCCGTAGTTTTCAGGAGGAATAAACATCTGATCTATAGCTGTGGGTCGTGCTCCGACTAGGCCCATCAAACGTGGAATGGAATGCCCATAAACATCTGCATCTAATATCCCTACCCGCAGCCCCCTGAGTGCGGCAGCAACAGCTAGGTTTGCAGTGATTGATGATTTACCAACGCCACCTTTGCCAGATGCGATACCAATGACGCGCGTCAGTGAATCTGGTTGCGCAAATGGAATAAATTTCTCGCGTCCACCACGAACCAAGAGTTTGACCTTGTTCCGCCCTTCTTCTGTCATTACGCCAAAGTTTATGCGCACATCTTTTACACCGTTCACGGCACCCACTGCAGAGGTGATATCTGCGGTTAAGCGATCCTTCATAGGACAACCTGAAATAGTTAAGAGGATCTTCAGATCAACAACGCCACCTGACTCTGCAACGCTTTCGACCATTCCAAGCTCTGGCAATGCATGATGAAGCTCGGGGTCCTTTACTGTGGCAAGAGCTAAGTGAATTTCTTCAATCAAGCTCATAGGAGATCTGGATCAATCTTTGGATTAAAGGCAGATTCTCCAGCACTCCTTCTTTCCCGATCGATTGCATCCTCTTCATCAAGAACTGAGGCAACTTGGCGCTTGATAAAGGTCTTTGGATTTAAATCTGCAGGTTTGAGATCTTCAAAACCGGGACCGAGATTGTCTCTGATCTCAGCAGTTGCCGTATATGTGAGCGCGCGGATCTTCTTGATCATCTTTGCAAGATCACCTGCCACGCGGGGCATCTTCTCTGGTCCGACAAGAATGAGCGCAAGAACAACTAGGCCGATTACTTCACCAAACCCAAAGTCAAACATTATTTACCTGCCGTCAATGTCAAGGAAGCTGTGTATACCTTACCTGCCCGCTTGTATTCAACAACAACCCTATCGCCTACATTCTTAGATCGGATAGCGACAATGAGTTCCTCGGGCGTTGTAATTGCGCGTCCATCGAATTTAACGATGAGATCACCAGCACGAAGGCCTGCCTTTGATGCAGGACCGCCTGGAAGAATTGCGTTAGAAGTATCTGCAATCTTTGCACCATCGCCGGCGTATTTCATATCAACGGATACTCCAACGATAGGGTAAGTGGCTTTCCCATTCTTGATTAATTGCTCAGCTGTTTTGCGAGCCTGATTGATCGGGATGGCAAAACCAAGTCCGATCGAACCTGATTGTGAAGACGAAGATGAAGTGCCAAGAGTTGCGATTGCGGAGTTAACGCCAATGACTGCACCTGCCGAATTAACTAATGGTCCGCCTGAGTTTCCAGGATTAATTGCAGCATCTGTTTGAATAGCATTAATAAATGAACTATCTCCTGCAGATTCCCCGGCAGTTACTGCACGATCTTTCGCGCTGACGATACCTAGTGTAACCGTTCCACTTAATCCAAGTGGAGAACCGATGGCAATCACTGAATCACCGACTGCAACATCATCACTATTTCCAAAAGTGAGAGCGGTGAGTCCAGTTTG
>JBJTKU010000167.1:0-14086 GCA_046096605.1 Candidatus Planktophila sp.
AGGGGCGCCCATGCATCGATAGCCACCGGAAGCTTCAGAGCTCCAATGGCAAGAACAGATGCGCAGACCGCCGCAGCACCGCTCATATCTGATTTCATCGCTTCCATACCAAGGGCTGGCTTTAATGCAAGTCCGCCGCTATCAAAGGTGATTCCTTTGCCAACGAATGCATAACGTTTTGCCGGCTTTACCTTGCCAGTAGGTGTGTAAGAGATTCGCACTAATCGTGGAGGATTTGCAGAGCCTTGGCCAACAGCAGTTATTCCTCCGTAGCCCTTGCTCTTGAGTGCAGTTTCTGTCATCACAGTGATCGAAAGTCCAGAACGGGCACCACCTGCAGCCTTGACTTCAGCAACCATATGTTCGGCAAAAGATGCAGGGTTGAGATGACTTGGGGGAGTGTTAATTAAGTCGCGCGCAAGAAATGTGTACTGGGCTATGACTGTTGCTTCATTGACTGCATCTTTGAAATCTTCTTTAGCAGCGTGTGCTGTGTAGATCTTTGCTGCCGCAAGAGATGCATTACTTGTTACAACCTCATCGCTACGAAACTCATTGAATAGGTATGCGCCAAGGGCAGCGCCCTGTGCAACTGCCGAAACTCCTGCCAGATCCTTGGCAGGAAGAGCAAATGTTGCAGATTTTTGATTGATTAAGGCGCGAGCTGCAGCACCTGCTGCGCGGCGCAATACTTCGTGATCGTACTGGGCAGATTCCTTACCAAGACCCGTGAAGACAAGAAGGCGAACCGAGTTGCCAGGAATCTTGATTACTTCATCGCTCTTACCTGTTGCGCCAATGTCGGACAAGATCTCTTCAAGACTCTTTGCATCTAGCGCGAGATCGCCAGATTCAATAACAAGTGAAGGCTTTCCACCTTTACGTGCTGCTGGACCTTGGGCCAGACCGACAACCAAGATGTCATCTTTAAGTGAGGAGGTAAGTGAGAGTGCGGTCATTCACACGAGCCTTTCGAGAGTATCGGAGGTGCCTTTGCGTCTGTTCCTAGCGCCGTAAGTGTAGGTTGATGGGATGAAAAATTCACCTTTGCATAGCCGCCACATCGCCCTTGAGGCCAAGATGGCGGATTTTGGTGGCTGGCTGATGCCGATTGAGTACCCGGGTGCTGGAGTGCTTGCAGAGCACAGCGCTGTACGTGAACGAGTAGGACTCTTTGATGTCTCTCATCTGGGGAAAGCGCGCGTGAGCGGTGAAGGTGCCCTGGAATTTCTCAACGGAGTCTTTACCAACGATCTCAATCGAATCGCAGATGGACAAGCTCAATACACACTACTGTGCAATAAAGAGGGTGGCGTCATAGATGATCTGATTGTCTATCGAAATAGCCATTCAGATCTCTTCCTTGTTCCCAATGCTGCCAACACAACCGATGTTGTTCGCGTTTTACAGGAAAGCGCACCCGAAGGAATTGTGATTGACAATCTTCACGAAGATTTTGGAGTCATCGCTCTGCAGGGACCACGAGCAGCAGATGTATTGCGCACATTGGGTGTTGAACCGGAGATGGATTACATGGCATTTGCTCACGTGCGCATCGCAGATGCAGATGTGATTGCATGTCGCACCGGTTACACAGGTGAACATGGTTACGAGCTCATCCCGCATCGCGCAGATGTGGAGAAAGTATGGGATCTCTGTGCAATAGCTGTTGCGCAAGTAGGTGGATTGATCTGCGGACTTGGTGCTCGAGATACTCTTCGAACCGAGATGGGATATCCACTGCACGGCCACGAACTCTCACTTGAGATTTCTCCCGTTCAAGCAAGTGCAACATGGGCTATCGGTTGGCAGAAGGGGTCATTTCATGGAAGTGATGTACTTCAAGAGCAGAAGAATTCGGGTGCTGGGCGACGTATGCGCGGCTTGAGATCGAATGATCGCGGTATTCCTCGCGCAGGAATGGAGATTAAAAATAGTAAAGGCGATTTGGTTGGCGTCGTGACTAGTGGAACCTTTTCGCCATCTCTTCGAGTGGGGATCGCTCTAGCCCTTGTCGATACAGCGCTGACAATTGGTGATGAAGTTTCTATCGATATTCGAGGTCGCCAGTCGACTGCAACTATCGTTGAGTTACCTTTTGTGCCATCACACGTTCGCTAGTTCTTAGAATCTAAAACTTCACGAAATTCAATGGGCGTCATAAAGGCTGCCTTGAAGTAGGTTCGTCGAAGTGCACGCAGAAACGGTGTAGCAGTAAGGGCGATTAAGACAGAGGTAAGGATCGCTCGCGGAACATCCCACGCCATCGATGAAGCAAAGTGGAAGGCGATAAATCTAGAGAAATTCTCTCTCAGGTCACCGCCGGGGATGTAGGAGAGCTCTGTGCTCGATCCAAGCACCCAAGGCCAGAACTGCAGATCCATGAGTAAACCAAAGATTAAGGATGCCAAGACTCCGACGAGAATTAGCAGAACTTTCTCAGAGCTACCTCTGATTACTCGCCCAAAAATATTCTGAGGAAGTGCTCCCGCAAGAAGTCCGATCCACCCAGCTGCAAAAACTTGATAAGGCAACCATAGACCTACTCCGCCGGTAAGCAACGCCGATGTTGTCATCGATGTTACGCCTAAGAGAAAACCCCATGATGGACCGAACACTCGCGCTGCGACGATAAGAGCAAACCAAATTGGTTCCAATCCTGCAGCTCCTGCACCTAATGGTCGCAGCAAAGTGATGAATGCACTCATAACCCCTAGAAGTGCGATCGATTTAGCGTCGATAGAGCCGATGCCAATTTCTGAGATGAGGAGAAAGGCTGAAGCTGCTATGGCGACAACAAAAATCCAATGCAGGTTTCCGCTACAGAAAAATGGCCACAAGAACCCAGCAAGAGCTATCAATGAAGTAATACCAAGAACGATTCGCGACTGTTGCGAGAGGCGATAAATATCTGGAGTCGTCTTCACTGAGTTGAGTCCTCACCCGTAGAAATTCCACGTAGTGCATCTTTGACGGTCAGCCACGGCGCTGGAGCCATCACCTTTGCAACTTGTGGTGCAAATGCCGGAGATGAAAGTAGGACGTCAAGCGTCGAACCATCTGCAACAACATCACCATCTGCAATGAAAACAACACGATCAGCAACTTCTGCGACAAGCTCGACATCATGGGTTGCGATCAGTACACACTTGCCGAGGTTGCGTGCATAGGAAATCAAGGTATCGACCAATTTAGCTTTCGCCTGATAATCCAAACCTCTGGTTGGCTCGTCCATGATCAGGACATCTGGTTCTCCGCAGAGAATGAGGGCAAGGACCAGAGAAAGTCTTTGACCCTCGGATAAGTCACGAGGATGTGCATCAGGGTTAATTGATGGCACCAGCCGTTTAAGAAAGGCTAAGGTCGAACCTGTTTCAAGCTGGTTATCACGATCACTTGCGTGGCACTCCTGGATAACAGAGGGATGAATAAGTAAGTCACTCGGTTCTTGGGGAATGTAGCCAATCGTTGATAATCGTTCATGACCACGTAGATGTGCTGGGTCCTTACCAAGGACAGATATTGTGCCTGAATCTGATTCATGAAAACCTACAATTGATTTAAAGAGCGTGCTCTTTCCTGCACCGTTTCTTCCCATGACAGCAGAAATTTCACCAGATTTAAATTCAAGCGAGATATCTCGCAAGGCTAATTTTTCACCGTAGCGATGAGAGAGATTGCTTACCGCGACTACAGTCTCTTGATTTAACGATATCTCCTCAGAGATCAGTGGAGTGAAATCACGAAGATGTGTCGTCATACGACGAACTTCACGGACACTGGTTCCGACCGAATCTAAATTCAGCGCACGGGCTAGATGAACAATTGGTGGGGCGAGCTTAGATTTCTTCAGAATTTCCTCTGGAATATCGATCTCAGCCCTTCCGTCTGTTGAGATCGAGATAATACGATCGGCAAAGCCAATTACTCGCTCGAGTTTATGTTCGGAGATAACAACAGTCAGCGCGAGATCGTGGACTAATCGATGCAATATCGAAAGCACTTCTTCGGCGGCGATCGGATCGAGCGCAGAGGTAGGTTCATCGAGAACGAGTACTTTTGGGTGCATCACAAGCGCGCTTCCAATTGCCACGCGCTGCTGCTCTCCACCACTGAGCGTTGAGATTGATCTATTGCGAAGATGGGCCAGAGAGAGCAGGTCAAGAACTTCCTCCACACGCTTTCGCATCACATCAGGGGCAAAATTGAGTGCCTCCATCCCAAATACAAGCTCTTCTTCAACGGTATCGGTGACAAAACCATGTACTGGATTCTGTCCAACGATGCCAATCAGATGGGCCAGCCCGCCTGGTTTTGTTAAAGATGTAGAGATCCCATCGACGGTGATGTCACCGGCCAGGATTCCACCGGTGTGGTGGGGGACTAGTCCATTGATAAGGCGCAAGAGAGATGATTTACCTGAGCCGGTTGCCCCTATGACAAGCACCATTTCTCCCTCATCGATTGTAAATGAGAGATCTTCAAAGACAGTTTTGAGTGAGTGCGGATAGATGAGCGATACGTTATGAAAAGAGATCATGGAAAGATCACAGCCGAAACAGGAATCAGTAGAGCAGATGCGGCAATCACCATGAAATCGTGAATCAGCAATTGCTCTTTACGATAACGAGAACGCTGGCGCGAGTAACCGTAGCCGCGTGAATCCATAGCTGCTGCCAAATCAAGTGATCGAGCAAGAGATTCTTCCAACAATGGAAGTGCCACTCCAGACCACCCATTGCGATTGATTCCCCTCATTCGCTGAGCAGTTTTGATTCGCTGAGCGCTGGAGACAAGTTGAGGAAGAACAGATGTTGCGATGACGAGGGCTACCCCGAATTCATAGATAAAGACCGGCATCTGACGTAAGAGACGATGCGGTGATGTCAGCGAAGTCGCCGCGGCAAAGATGCAGATGAGGGTTGCAATCTGAATGCCTTCAGAGAGAGCAAATGCCAAGCGCTCTTGGGTAACTGCACCACCGATACGGATTCCTGCCATCCAATCAGGTAGATAGAGAATCGGAATCTCAAAGAGAGTATTTCCAGGTACCGGAACCCCGATGGCAATGCCAATAAAGGTGCGAATAACAATGATGATGGCCGCGATCTTGAGGGCAAACCATAACCCTCCTGACCAAGGAGTGCGATCAATGCTCTCCTTAGTTGAGAGATACACAATGAGAGACATTCCACCCACCACCGTCAGATTAAAGATGACGTTATGAGTGAGTGAGACCGCAATCGCAGTAGCGATTGCACCCAGCCACCACGTCAGTGGATGGAATGTCTTACTCATAAACTCTTACCTTGAACCGATTACTTTTTCGCAAGTTCTGCTGGAGTTGGAATTTCAACTCCACATTCTTTACGTGGATATCCGATGAGACCACAGATCAGACCTGATTTATCTGCTCGGACGCGAACAACTTTGCCAAGAACATCGATACCTTGCGCCTTCTTATCGATAACAACGCAACGCTTGACAGTCTTCAGGGGCTTCTCTCCTGTGGGTGCAAGATATGCTGGCCCAAAATCAATAATGATTCCAATGCGTTTCTTACCTGCGACAGGGCGAGTTTTTCCGCAGATTGATTGGAAGTCCGGCAAGACAGAAGGTGATGAAGCATCAGGTACTGCCTCGCTTGAAAATGTAAATGCCCAACCTTCCACGGCGCCATCAGCGACGTCAACTGTTGGTCCTGTCATAGCTGCAGTCCATGTTGTGGCTTTGGGTGCTGCCTGGAAATATCCCCAATAGCGATAGCCGGTATCGGTTGCTTGTGCGGGGCTGATTGTTGTTGTTGCGATGGCGATAATTGCCATTGTGACGAATTTCTTCTTCATTGCTGGAGCTCCTCAAGAATTGAGAGTCTCACAGGGGTAGCTTAGAGAGGCGCGGCTACACGCATTCCTTAGGACTACGCCCCGCAAACCTCGGCGGGTGTTGGTCAAAGCTCTTATGTAGGTAATCCGACTTCGAGCGGTGAGGCTCTTACGGTTGCGGGTCAGCGTCGGATTTGCACCGAACTTCCCCTACAAGAGAACTAGTTATTCAGTTGTGTAGGTACCTTAGTGGGTAGTTAGAACTTTTCTCCAACTGCCACGCCAGGCTTTGGTGCACGCATGCGGCGCATCTGTGTCGAACGGAGCCAGCCGTACATACCCAACCCTTTGAGCGATTCAGATGGGAATCTGGCTGATACTTCGCGCTTTATGCGACGAGTCAGGAAAATTCCATCAATCACGGATGCAAAGAGCACTGAATACATTAAGGCAACACCAATAACGGCGGCGGCAGCAACGGGGATGAGAGAGATGAGCAGAACTATTCCGATGATAGGAAGGAAGTATTCGCCAATCGAACGACGTGCATCCACGTAGTTGCGGACGAATTTCTTCACCGGACCTTTATCGCGCAATGGGAGCGCGCTCTCATCACCACGAAGATATGCAGCGCGTTGTGCCATACGTGCAGCGCGGACTGCTGACTTTTGGCGAGCTTTCTCTTCCTTTGAATGTGCTGGAGCTAAAGATGAAACTTTGCGAGCCGATTCGGCATCCTTGCGCTTAGGCGTAGGACGGCCCTTTTTCTGTGGTGATGTGTGGTTGCTCATGAGCGGACTATAGAGCGAGCATTCGTTCAAGTGCCAGTTGAGAGTACTTCTTCACCTTCGCATCGACTTTAATCTGGTTGACCACGTGGCCAGCTACCAGGGATTCCATCGCCCAAACTAGGTGGGGGAGATCGATTCGATTCATGGTCGAGCAGTAACAGAGCGTCTTATCGAGAAAGACAATTGTTTTATCTGGGTGTGTCTTAGCAAGACGAGAGACGAGATTGAATTCGGTACCAATTGCCCATGAACTTCCCTGCGGAGCAGCCTCAATTGTTTTAATGATGAATTCAGTGCTGCCAACCACATCTGCATGCGTGACGACATCATGGGTGCACTCTGGATGAACCAAAATCTTCACATCTGGAATACGACTTCGCACATCATCGATCGATTCTTTGGTAAAACGTCCATGCACAGAACAATGTCCACGCCACAGCAGTACCTTCGCCTTGTGAATTTGATCTTCAGTCAGCCCACCCATTGGCTTCCACGGATTCCAAAGAACACAATCATCCAGAGTTAGCCCTAAATCTTTGATTGCGGTATTTCTACCCAGGTGTTGATCAGGCAGAAAAAGGATTTTCTCACCTTGCGAAAAGGCCCAGGACATCGCAGCCTTAGCGTTGGAAGAGGTACAGACAGTTCCGCCGTGCTCTCCAGTAAAGGATTTAATCGCGGCAGATGAATTCATATATGTTACGGGAATTGTTTTCTCGGCTATCCCGAGAGATTCCAGAACTGTCCAACATTGATCTACTTGCGAAGCTGTCGCCATATCTGCCATCGAACAACCAGCGGCAAGATCAGGGAGAATAACTTTTTGGAGATCGCTGGTTAAGATGTCAGCGCTCTCTGCCATGAAGTGCACTCCACAAAAGATGACAAATTCTGCAGAGCTCTGTGCTTGAGCGGCTTGGGCCAACTTAAATGAATCGCCGGTGATATCGGCAAATGCGATGACCTCATCTCGCTGATAATGGTGGCCTAAGACGATCGCACGATCTCCCAAAGCAGTACGCGCGATCGTGGCTCTTTCGACCAAATCTGGGTCACTGGCGGCGGGGATTTCACCAGCACAAGTCACACCTCTCTCAGATTGCGGGTCCGATCCCGCTCCAAGAAGAAGGAGTTTGGTCACAGTAGAAGATGACATGTCTCTATTCTCGCCTATAAAAGTCGCAGATGCGAAGTGGCGCGGGTACTCTTTGACCATGACCACACAAGACACCACAGCGACAACAACAGGCATCTCACTCACCGATGGAGCAGCAGCAAAAGTTGCGGCGTTATTGGCCCAAGAGGGTGCAGATGATCTCTATCTCCGCGTTGAGGTTCAACCTGGTGGGTGTTCAGGACTTCGCTACCAACTCTATTTCGACAACCGTGAACTTGAGGGCGATGTTGTTCGCATGTTCGGCGATGTCAAGGTCGTCACCGGCAAGCTCAGCGATCCATATTTGACAGGTGCGACGATTGATTTTGTCGACACTATCGAGAAGCAGGGTTTCACGATCGACAATCCAAATGCGCAAGTCTCATGTGCCTGCGGTGATTCCTTTAACTAATTCCCACATTTACATCTAGATACTTGTAGATTCTCGCCCTATGAAGATAGGCGTCGCGGGATCGGTCGGCCGCGACCACATCATGACTTTTCCCGGCAAGTTCTCTGACTCGGTGGTCGTTGGTTCTCTTGAAAAAATCTCACTCTCATTTTTAGTCGACGGTTTGGAAGTTCGCCGAGGTGGATGTGCGGCAAATATCTGTTTCGGTCTAGGAATGTTAGGTCATAAGCCGCTCCTCATCGCAGCGGTCGGTAAAGATTGGCCCGATTACAACGCTTGGCTCACCCGACACGGTGTCGATACTTCACACACACTTGTATCAACCACCCAGTTCACTGCTCTTTTTACTGTAACCACAGATTCTGAACATAATCAATTCGCATCATTCTTCCCAGGTGCGATGTCTGAAGCGCGTGACATTGAACTTCAACCGATCATAGATAAAGAAGGCAATCTCGATCTCCTAGTGGTTTCTCCAGATGATCCTGATGCCATGATGCGCCACACGCAGGTTGCGCGCTCAAAAGGGATCCCAGTACTTGCAGATCCGTCACAGCAGATGGCGCGCCTCACAGGAGAAGAGATCAAAGTATTGATTGATGGTGCAACCTATCTATTCCTTAATGAATACGAGTTAGCGCTGGCAATCCAGAAGACGGGATGGAGCGATGATGAAGTTTTGGATCGGGTGAAGTACCGAGTTGTAACCCTTGGATCTGCAGGTTCACGAGTGGAAAGTCGCAGCGCCCCAACTATCACTGTGACTTGCCCGAAAGAGAAGGCCAAGATAGATCCGACAGGAGTCGGCGATTCATTTAGAAGTGGTTTTGTTGCCGGGCTTGCATGGGGTCTCTCTCATGAACGTTGCGCTCAATTAGGTTCAATGGTGGCAACTTATGTCATTGAAACAATGGGAACGCAGGAATACTCATTTACCCCTACGCAATTTCTCGATCGCTTCGAAGGTGCCTATGGAAAGGCTGCTCGCTTAGAGGTCGCTGCGCACTTTAACTAGAGCGCTCACGAGTGCATCAATATCTGCCTCACTATGCTCTTCGCGCAAAGTAAGTCGGATAGATCCCTCTGTCGGTAGGCCCATTGCAGCCAGAACGTGGCTGGGGGTTAAATCCATTGGCGAACAAGCCGATCCGGCATCGATAGAAATTGATAATGCCTCTAGTTCACGGATGAACATTTCGCTTATTCCGCCAGGGATGACAACTGTCGCCAGATGCGCAAGAGATGATTCTATTTCACCGACAACATATGAGTCTTTAAGTTTTTCAGCGATCTGCTTACGCAGGTAGAGATTAAGCGAAGTGATCTTTTCAAAATCTTCGTGGAAGTTTTCAAGTGCGACAGCAGCGCCAAGCAAGAGCGGAATCGAATATCCACCAGGCGTCCTAATCGGTGCTAAATGTGGCAAGGGATAGCGCCATCGCGCAGGATTTCTAATGGCCATTAAAGACAGTCCCGACGGTCCGCCCCAACTCGTTGCGGTAAAGATTGCGCCATCCCAGCTTTCGCCCAGTTCTCTTCGTGGAGCACTGACTGTTGCATCTAAAACTACGAGCTCTGCTTTCTCTGAAAGCTCATCGACATCTTGGGTGATTCCGGTTTCACCATTTGCAACTTGTAGAGTCAAGAGCGATTTGGCTGGAATCGCATCAGCTAACAGTGCGCCCTGCTGGTTAACAGGAATAATGACGTGATCGCTATGTGTGCGTGTAAAGGCGCGGATCTTGCCACGGTCTATGGCACCGATAGCGAGGGTCCGTGATGGATCTACAAAGCCAGCGATACAGAGATACGTTGCTAGTTCGCTCTCACCAACAACTTCGATCTCTTCACTTCTGCATGCCAATCGATCAGCGAGAGATTCCAGGGCTTGATTGCGCAAAATTTTGGCTCGAATCGATGCCTGAGATAGCTTCTTTGGATCTGCCCATCCGGCCTCTAGGGCAGCGGCTATGGCATCGGAGACCACCGTGGAAAGTGGAGCCTCGGATGTGAAATTTCCTGTGACATGAACCACCCGAGGAAGGCTACTCGCACCTGCTCAGAACTTCTCATCTCGCCACTATCCTTAGACCATGTCGCTTCCAAAGAGGAATTCGCGCGCACTGCGCTTGGGGCTGGTTCTTGCACCGTTAGCTATAGCCCTTTCGGGATGTTCAAAAGTTTCAGGCCTTGGTTTTCCTGAGGGTGTTTCAAGCGTGAATGACATTTCTCTTTCACTCTGGCAAGGAGCATGGATTGCAGCCGGAGTTGTTGGTGTCATCACTTTGGTTTTGATTTTATGGCCTGCCGTCTTTCACCGCGCGAAGGCATCAAAGGGAGAATTCCCAAAACAGACCCAGTACAACGTTCCCGTTGAAATTGTCTACACGGTAATTCCATTTATTATTATCGCGGTTCTCTTCTACTTCACTGCTGTGAAAGAAAATGAGATTGTTGAAAAGTCTCCAACCGTTGCTCATGACATTACTGTCAACGCGATTCAGTGGTCATGGCAATTTGGATACCCAGAAGCTGGAGAGAAAGCCGTAGTCACTGGAACACCTGAAAAGCCTCCCACTCTCGTTGTTCCGGTGGGTGAGCGCGTGCGCTACACAATCACAGCCAGCGATGTCGTTCACGGTTTCTGGATCCCTGCTTTCATGATCCAAATCCAAAACCTTCCAGGCGTAACCAACCAACTCGAATTTACTGCAAATAAAATTGGTGAATATCCCGGACGATGCAACATCCTTTGTGGACGTAATCACGCTCAGATGCTCTTCACACTCAAGGTTGTCTCCAAGGCTGATTATCAGAAGTATCTAGAAACATTGAAGGCGAGTGCGGCATGACAACATTTGCAGAGAGGCCGACAATTATATCTGCCCCAATGGCAGTTCCATCATCAAAGGGTAAGAATTTCGTTAAGTGGGTAACTTCAACCGACCACAAGACAATTGGCTACCTCTATTTGATGACATCTTTTGCATGGTTTCTTATAGGTGGAATCCTTGCCCTGATCCTGCGCTTTGAACTCACTCGACCTGGGATGCAGTTCATCTCAAATGAGCAGTACAACCAAGTATTTACAATGCACGGCACAATTATGTTGCTGATGTTTGCTACGCCTTTGTTTGTTGGTTTTGCGAATGTGATTATGCCCTTGCAGATAGGTGCGGCAGACGTTGCTTTCCCTCGTTTGAATATGCTCTCGTACTGGCTCTATCTCTTCGGTGGAATCATGGCATTTGCAGGATTTTTGGCACCTGGAGGAGCAGCCTCCTTTGGTTGGACCGCATATGCACCGCTTGCTAACTCAACATATTCACCAGGTATCGGTGGCGATCTCTGGGTTGTCGGTCTTGCAATCGGTGGACTCGGAACAATCCTTGGCGGCGTTAACTTCATTACAACCATCTTTACGATGCGTGCTCCGGGAATGACGATGTTCCGAATGTCGATCTTTTCTTGGAACGTTCTCTTAACATCGATTCTTGTTCTTCTTGCATTCCCGCCTCTGGCTGCAGCACTTCTGGGACTTGAAGCTGATCGAATTTATGGCACTCATATCTTTGATCCTGCCAACGGTGGCGCGATGCTCTGGCAGCACCTCTTCTGGTTCTTCGGACACCCTGAGGTTTATATCTTGGCTCTACCATTCTTTGGTATTGCAACCGAGATCTTGCCAGTCTTTAGTCGCAAACCAATCTTTGGTTATAAGGGTTTGATCGCTGCAACAATTGCAATCTCCGCGTTATCGGTGGCTGTGTGGGCTCACCACATGTTTGCAAGTGGGCAGGTTCTCTTACCGTTCTTCTCATTCATGACATTTCTTATTGGTGTTCCAACCGGTGTGAAGTTCTTTAACTGGATCGGCACCATGTGGCGCGGCCACGTTACATTCGAAACACCAATGCTTTGGGTGATGGGCTTCCTCGTGACATTCCTCTTCGGTGGTCTTACCGGAATCATCCTTGCTTCACCACCTCTTGATTTTGCAGTCTCTGCCTCTTACTTCGTGGTGGCCCACTTCCACTACGTTCTCTTTGGCACCGTGGTCTTTGCCATGTTTGCCGGCTTCTACTTCTGGTGGCCCAAGATGACTGGCAAGATGCTTAACGAGCGCCTAGGAAAGATTCACTTCTGGACACTCTTCTTTGGCTTCCACATCACATTCCTCATACAGCACTGGCTGGGAATCAAGGGTTTCCCACGTCGTTACGCTGATTACCTAGCAACAGATGGCTTTACGGGTATGAATATGATCTCAACAATCGGTTCATTCCTCCTTGCGCTCTCAATGATTCCATTTGCCATCAACGTCTGGATTACACGGAAGAGCCCAAAGGTTGAAGTCGATGATCCTTGGGGCTATGGAGCATCTCTGGAATGGGCAACATCGTGTCCACCTCCACGTCACAACTTCCTTTCAATGCCACGTATTCGTTCAGAGCGTCCAGCATTTGATCTCCACCATCCACACATCAAGACTGAAGGTCATTAAGCATGAAAGCTAATTGGCAACTCTTTTCAGGCTTGAGCGTTTTCTATGTGATCATGACGGTGGTCTATTGGTATGTCGGTGGCGAAGAAGTCGGAATCACCGGAATGCTCTTAGCTGCATGCCTTGCGGGAATGGTTGGCTTCTATGTCTGGTTCACTCAACGTCGTATTGGTGCAATCCTTCCTGCAGATAATTTAACGGCCGAGATTGCAGATGGCGCTGGCGAACTCGGCTTTTATAGCCCTCATTCTTGGTGGCCACTTCCTGTAGCAGCTAGCGCCATCGGAGTGGGTATGGGACTGATCATCGGATGGTGGTTAACTCTCATAGCTATCGCTGCGCTGGTGATCAGCATTATTGGGTGGGTAACCGAGTATGAAAAGCCACTCCATGATCCAACAATGACCGTTCACCACTAAAGACAAGGCAATGGACGTGCGTGCAGAGATTCTTAATCTCAATCTGAAAGATGTTGTAGCTGCACGGATAGTCATCAAAGCAGCACCCGAAAAGATTTTTTCTTATTTGGCCGATCCTCGTGCGCATACCCTCTTCGATGGTTCTTCAACAATTCAGGGGCGAATTTCGGGTCCGGATCGACTTTTTCTTGGGGCACGTTTTGGAATGGCTATGAAGATAAGAGTTCCATATCGCATTACAAATGAAGTCGTTGCATTTAAGGAAGATCATCTGATCACTTGGCGACATCTCATGAAGTGGACTTGGTCCTACGAACTCATTGATCTGGGAGATGGAACTACCCAAGTGACCGAAACCTTCGATGCCTCAGTGTGCAATAAAGCCCAACTCTGGTGGGTATATAAGACAGATTCATTGGCAAGAAATCCCAAATGGATGGCAAAGTCCTTGGTTAAACTCAAAGCCCTATGCGAGGCCTGATAACAACTAAAAGCGCACCAGCCATCTTTGTGCTTTTGTGCAGTTGAGGCCTACTTTCTCTTCGGGGAGAAGATAGGCCTCGTTACTGCAATTGGAACACTTGTTACTATCGCAGGAGTTGCTCTTGTTGTCGCTCAACGTCGCCATCCGGAGCCTGCACAGCCCGGCGGTTAGTGGTGTTCGATCTCCTTGAGATCTTCAACTGTTGGCTTAGCGACTTGTTCAGCGTGAGCTATCGCAAAACGCTTGCGTAGCTTTGACTTGAGAAGCCCAGGACGTCGAACGCCACGGCTATCAGTTTCTTCCAATTCAAGCGGCGCATTCTGTTTGTGCTGTGTCAGTAGCCAAGCCTTTTCAGGAGAGATTGGTTCGTGGACTTCGACAAACTCGCCGGATGGCATCATGACAAGTCGACCAGTTTCGCGACCATGAAGAACGAGTTCGCGATCGGCTCGCTGCAGGGATAGACAGATACGTTTTGTCACCACAAAAGCGATT
>JBJTKU010000168.1:0-21772 GCA_046096605.1 Candidatus Planktophila sp.
GTTAAATTCAAACCATGCAGGCTAAAACAAAAAATGGATTCCCTCCCAAAGTCTGCCTGCGATGCGAACGTCCCTTTGAGTGGCGCAAGAAATGGGCGCGCGATTGGGAGAATGTGAAGTACTGTTCGCAAAAGTGCAAGGCCAGCAAGTAATGCCTGAGCTCCCTGAAGTTGAAACCGTTCGACGTGGTCTGCACCATCTCATTACCGGCTATCGCATTGTTCAGGCAGATGATCTCCATCCACGTGTGTTGAAATCTGAATCCATCGCACCACTTTCCGCCGTTAATGGTGCACGCATTACCGGTACTGGTCGTCGCGGAAAGTTTCTCTGGATCACACTCGATCGCCCCTTTGTATTGGTTGCACACCTTGGAATGAGTGGTCAATTTCTTATCGAGCAGAAAGATCGCCCATCTGCGCGGCATGTGCGGGCGCATTTTTCACTGAAGAAATCACTTCGCAAACTCGACCTTGTCTTTAATGATCAACGCACCTTCGGTTGGCTCTCTATAGAAGAGGTTGCAGACGGCGTTCCACAATCGGCTCAACATATTGCTCGTGATCCCTTTGATCCCGAATTTGATTTCCAGGCAACTGTTGCAAAGTTTGCTAAGCGCAATGTGCGAATCAAAAGCGCGCTGCTCAACCAAGAGATAATGTCTGGAGTTGGAAATATCTATGCTGATGAAGCTCTTTGGCGTGCAAAGGTCCATCCAGAGTCACTGACATCGCAGATGAGCAAGAAGAAGATTTCATCTATACTCGAATCAGCAACTGAGGTAATGGCAGAGGCGATTGCACAAGGCGGTACCTCATTTGATGATCTCTACATCGACGTTAATGGCGAGAGTGGATTCTTCGATCAATCGCTTTCAGCTTATGGGCGCGAGGATGAAGAGTGTCCACGATGTGGTGCATTGATCAAGCGAATTGTTATTAGCGCTCGTTCATCGCATTTCTGTCCACGCTGCCAACGTAAGAAGAAGTAGAAGGGCACCATGAAAACTCAGGTTATAGGTCTTGCTAAAGCATCGCACTTTGGCCCCACGCTAATCGTGACTACTTTGAGTTACCTCTTTGCCGAGCTCTACTGGCCAACAGGGCCATCGCTACTGATCGCTCTCGCTTTCTTCTCCGGTCAACTAATCGTTGGTTGGAGCAATGATCTCTTCGATTACGCCGATGACCTCTCACACAAACGAATGAAAAAGCCGCTTGTCGCCGGGCTCATTACTGACAGGCTTCTGAAGTCTTGGCTTGGCGCGATGATCCCCATCTCAATTGTTCTCAATCTCTTTGGACCACTTGGCTTTGTCGGCGGCGGACTTTCACTCTTTGCTATTGCTTGGGCACTTGCATATAACTTCTACTTTAAATTCAATATCTTCTCCCCACTTCCTTATGCTGTCGCCTTTGCAATTCTTCCTTCTTGCATAGCTCTATCAAAAGAAAAGACACCACCGCTTTGGATGATCTTGGGTGGTGCCTTTCTAGGAATTGCTGCGCACTTCATCAACGTGCTTAAAGATATGGATCAAGATCACGCAAGCGGCATCAAGGGTCTACCGCAAAGATGCGGAAAGAAAGGCTCTATAGCTCTGGCGATTACCTTTATTGCGATAGCAATCGCTCAACTACTTATTGCCATCCCTCTACAACTGGAGTCGTAGCAAGTTAAGCTGCAACAACCTTTGGTGGTCGACCTGCGCGACGGCGACGTTCAATGATGACGCCATCTTCGATTAACTGCCCGCCCCAGACACCGCAGGGCTCTTGACGTGAGAGCGCACCTTCAAGGCATGCATTGCGCATTGGACAACTGCCGCAGAGTGCCTTTGCCTGCGCAATCACAGCATCATCATCGGCGAAGAAGATTTCCGGGTCAGAGGTGTGGCAGGGCAAGGTAAAAGCCTTGGCATCGTCATAGGCAAATGTCACATCGCCTAAGCCAATCTTTTCGCCTGTCTCGGCCCAGCCTGGTAGTTGTAGTTCACTGAAGAGAACGGTCATCGCTCTCACCCTCTTTCTTCTCTCTTGTTCTTTCTCTTGTTCTTTCTCTGGTTCTGGTTCTCGTGGGTAGTGGTTCTCGTTGGATAAAGAAAAAGGACCTCTAAATCCTTTTCGGATTCGAGGCCCTTGGTTTGGGTTATATCGATTTACTCGATTGACCCTCCGGTTGCCTCATCCGCTGTGGCATAAAAAGCTGCGTAAAACGCTGGCTTTGATGCACGTGGCCATGATGTTCGCTTTGAAGCGGCATGGTTTGTTGAATGGGCATGAGAGATCGCGGCAGCTACTGCTACCTGTGTTGATACTCCCTGTACGGACATAGCGGTAAGGGTAGAGCAGAGAAGGCTGTTGGCGCAAGTAAATTAAATAGGCTTAAGAACTGGCGAGTAACCCTGCCTCTTTCAAGAATCGTGAAGGTAATCCTCGATAAGAGATATGAAGATCGACCTTCGCACGCGTCATGCCTACGTAGAAGAGGCGGCGCTCTTCAGCAACGATCGCATCAGTTGTTCCGGTTGATCCGCTTTCCAATGGGAGGATTCCCTCGGATGCGCCTATTAAAAAGACGCGCTCCCATTCAAGGCCCTTTGCTGCATGCAAAGTAGCCAGTGTTATAACCGGCATTGTTGGTGGATTGTTCTGTGTTACGCGATCTTCGACTTCACGTAAGAATCCACGCAAAGTCTTAGGTGTAAATCCTGCATCGCTATCGAGCTCGCGACCAAGATGCAGCAGCGCTGCGATTCCATCGATGCTCTCACCCGTCAGATACGGCTGGGCAATAGTTCTTAGTTCATCGAGCCAAGAACTTCCTTCTGCTGGAATAACTGATGCTTGTCTGACCTGTTTAAGAAAGTCACGAACATCTTGGCGTTCAAAGAATCGCTCTGTACTGCGCACTTGATATGGCAACTCTTGAGAATTCATGGCACGTTCCACACCTTTAAGCTGATTATTAGTGCGAGCTAAAATTGCGATTTCTTGTGGCGCACTTCCTTCAGCCAATAGTGAAGTGATCTGCTCAAGAATTCCGGCAATCTCTGCAGCCTCATCTTTGAAGCCAGCAACGCTTGGACGATGACCATGATCGTTATTTGCTGTGAGCTCTTGTCCCATTGATGAAGTACGAAGAAGTGCATTAGCGGCAAAGGTAATTTCCGGTGTGGATCGGTATCCAGTGCTGAGGCGAATCACTTCTGCCTCTGGGAAACGCTGGGTAAAGGTGTTAAGGAAGACTGGTGTAGCACCAGCAAATGAATAAATCGTCTGCGCAGGATCTCCCACAACACAGATATCTTTACGAGATCCTAGCCAAGCATTAATCAAGCGCTGTTGAATTGGTGAAATATCCTGATATTCATCGACGGTGAAGTATCGATATTGATCTTGTACCCGCTCGCGCACTGATCGCTCCTCCTCAAGCATCGCAGCAGTAAGCAAAAGAACATCTTCGAAATCTATTGCCAGTTCTTGCTTCTTTAAACTTTCATATGCAACATAGATCGCTGCAATGTGCTCGGCCTTCACACGTGGTTTTATCTGGCGAGCAGTTACCTGATCAAGGTAATCAATTGGTGCTACCTGTGAGACCTTCGCCCACTCAATCTCTGTTGCAATATCGCGCATGGTCTCGCGTGAAGAAGTCCGGATTTCATTTGCTAGATCGGCTCGCTTGACTGCCTCTGTAAGAAATGGCGTCTTACTGTTTATCAAATCCGGGGTGCGGCCACCAAAAACAGTCGGCCAGAAGTAGATCAACTGTTTCAGGGCCGCAGAGTGAACCGTGCGCGCGGCAACGCTGGGAACACCTAGTGAACGAAGTCGAGTGCGCATCTCACCAGCTGCACGCGCTGTAAATGTGAGTGCGAGAACTTTGCTCGGATCCATAGTTCCGATTGCCGCTGCGTATGCAATGCGGTGGGTAATTGCGCGGGTCTTTCCCGTACCAGCACCTGCAATGACACAGACAGGACCACGAGTAGCAAGTGCTACAGCACGCTGATCTTCATCGAGTGCTGCCAATATCTCTTCGCCGCGAAGTGCCGGTGCATCGCTACCAATGTGTGGAGTTATCTCCATGTTTCCCCGCCTTGGGCTGACTCACCTAGCCAACGTTCAATCATCTTGCGGGCAACTGAAATTCTCGGTGGTAGTAAGAGCGTGCGGGCCTTTGCCTCTGCGCGAAGTTGATCGCGGGTAAACCATTTGACTTCCGTAATTTCTGCACCATCTGGACGAGCAGTCTCAGGAAAATCTGTCACCGCATCGAATGCGATCATCACTGATGCCGGAAATGGCCATGGTTGTGACCCAAGATAGGAAATGTCACGAACTGCAACACCAGATTCTTCATACACCTCACGCGCAACGCATTGTTCAAAAGTTTCACCGGGTTCAAGGAAACCTGCAAAACACGAAAAGCGGCCTTCAGGCCAGACAGGTTGATGTCCAAGCAATATGCGATCATCGTTATCGCGTACCAAGACAATAACTGCTCCATCAGTACGTGGGTGGTGTTGGCTCTTATCGACATCACAGATACGAACTGCTCCACCCAAATCAACTCGGGTCTGCGCACCGCACCGAGCGCAAGAAGGATGTGCACGATGCCAGTTACTTAACGCAACAGCATGTAGCGCAAGTTCAACATCGATATCTGACAGTTGTGCACCAACTTCACGCAGGGTTGTAAATCCAACGTTCATCTCTTCATCTGTGCGCGCAGTTACCCAGCTGGTATCCCAAGCAAAATATGGAGATCCAGAGACTGCATCTAGACCTAGGAAGTAACGTGATCCCTCTTTAAATTCTCCACTTGCAATGAATGCAGCAACCTGATCGGCGCTCAGATACCCCGTAGCGCTGATGCGGCCTTGAGCAATATGAAGAATCTGCGCCTTGCCCCAGAGTTGATCCAGAGTTGCTGGGTTCTCACGTAGGTTGCTGGCGCGGTCTATCCGTGATGGTTGGTCATTGATCGCGCTCATAAGGGGCAACGGTACTAGCCTGCTCGCTATGCGCATTACCTCGTGGAATATCCTGCATGGGATGGCCATTCCGCCGGCAACTCACGGCCAGCCTGCCATCTCTTTGGCCCAAGCCACACAGGTAGTAGCTGCAGAGCTGTCCCCGGCTGTCATCGGAATCCAAGAATGCGATTTCGGTCTGGCGCGTTCAGGAAATACCAATCAGATTGCAGAGATCGCTGCCGCACTCGGCGCAGCACATTTTGCATTTGCTCCATGCATTATTGGAACACCCGGCGAAAAGTGGAGGAAGCTCAACGCTAATGATCAGAGAGTAATTTCAAATCAAGATCATTCGGCAATCACAATCGACTCCGAGAATTTTGCAGGCGGTTATGGAATCGCAATTGCGACGTCGATTGAAGTTCGCAAATGGCATCGCCTTGATCTTGGTAATTCACCGATTGGTATGCCACTACTTATCCCAGGGGATGAAAGTGGACCTAGCAAGGTTCGCCCAATCTATATTCACGATGAACCACGAGTAGCACTTGCTGCAACGCTGGCTAACGGTTTCACGATTATCAACACGCATCTCTCTTTTGTGCCAGGTTTCAACATCAAACAGTTACGAACACTCAAGCGTTGGGCATCGGTAATCGAAAAAGAGACAGGAACTATTGCAATTATTATGGGTGATCTCAATCTGCCGAAGAACCTTCCAGTTATTGGATCACATTGGAAATCTCTCAACACCCAATACACATATCCAAGCTGGGGTGCAAAGATTCAATTTGATTACATCTTAAGTAAGGCGCCAGTGAAGACTAAAGCACTTGCCACAGTCACTAGCGGAGTCAGTGATCACCTACCGCTATCAGTGGAGATCACCTTCTAAGCCGGCATCAGAATTAGGCGCTGAATTGGTTGAGGAGAGAGATCAACTCAGCCTCATCCATGAGATCTGCAGGGCGATCAGTGATGGATGTCGGTACATAGTGAAAGGCAGCGCTGACCTGATCGAGTGGGATCTGCTGCAGTGTTGCCCAGGCAAGGCGATAGACGGCGAGCTGAATAGCTGCTGATTTTCCTAGCTTTTTCGAGCCAGTCTTCCAGTCGACAACTTCAAAGCGATCGCCATCTTTATAGATGGCATCAATGCGACCGCGGATAAGTACGCCTGCGATGACTGTTTCAAATGGAACTTCAACAGCATGCGGAGTGCGCTTTGCCCAGTCACTTGCAAGCCATGCGACTTTAAGTTCTTCAAGTGTTTGATCAGCCTCAAGTGGCTCGAGTTGATCGAAGTCTTCATCATCAAAGAGAGTGAAGGCGTTGAAGTGCTTTTCAATCCACAAGTGGAATGCGGTACCGCGACGCGAGAACTCATCACTTGCTCGTGGCATTGGTCTGCGAATTGAGAGCGCTAACGCTTGCGGATCTTCATGTAATGCAATCAGAGTTGAGGTTGCCATGCGTGGTGGCAATGCAACGGATGAAATTGCATTCTTGTAATTATCAAATTCGTTAATGATTGCTTGGCTATCACGAACCCATGACTGCTCTTCATCGGAAAGTGTTTCATCTGAAATAAGTGAATCGAGTGCAACTGGTGTCATTGATCGAACTCGAACAATATCTGCATTAAATTTCTGGCGACGATCTGCGATGGGATCCGATGGCCATGTAGCAGATGCTGGGTTTTCGCGTAGAGGATTCTTCTCGCCTTCTTCTGGTGCGCTATCGAAAGAGATAACTCTCCCAGCACGTGTTGCCACCGCATGGGCTTGTTCGAATATTGATGATGGAGCAACACTCTTTTGTCCGTCTCGCCACCATGATGTTGTGCAGAGTAAGTGGCTCTTGGCGCGAGTCATCGCAACATAGCCAAGGCGGATCTCTTCTTGCTCCTTAAAGGTATTGCACTGATCTTTAAATGCTTTAATCGCCTTTCCTGCATCAGCGTTTGACGTCACACCACCCCACGTAAAGAGTGGAAGTTGCGGCCCATCGCCGCGAAGCGCGAAGGGAATATGGCGCTCGTTGGTTAACCAGTTATCGGGATCTCCCTTGTGATCACTGGGGAAAGTGCCCTCTGCTAAGCCTGGAACAGCTACTACATCCCATTCGGCACCTTTGGCGCTATGAATCGTAAGGATCTGTACAGCCTCACGACTTACTTCGGCTATGCCTGCCTTGAGCCCGCTCTCTTCGCGACTTGCAATATCAAGCCACTGTAAGAAAGCGTTGAGAGATGCGCCGTTGCGTGCAAACTTTGAAGCCTCATCCATGAAGCGATCAATGTGACGTCGACCTGTGCGGATGCCATCGCGCAAAAGTACTTCGACCTCTAGATTGAGATAGCGCTCGATCTCTGCAATCAAATCTGTTATTGATCCAGATGCGCGAGAACGCAAGCGACGAAGATCTGCAGCAAATTCAGTAAGGCGTTGATATCCGGCAGAACTAAATGATGAACGATCTGCTTTAGATATTTCATCGAGGGCATCAATGAGAGAGCCTAAGAATTGATCATCTGCCTCGGCAGAATCTGGATTACCTGCAACAATCTTCTTAATTAGAGAGCGGCTATCACTGGAGTTCTGCTTCGCAAGTGATCTCGAGTGTGCACCGAGGGCTGCAATATCTGCAGCCCCAAGCGCCATATGAGGACCGGTCAATATTCGCATCAACGATGCACCGGCATCGGGGTCGCAAATGATGGAGAGCATCGCCACAATGTCGGCAATCTCTGGAACATGAACGAGACCAGCTAGACCGACAACTTCACATTCGATATCTGCATCACGTAACGCTTTTTGAATGACTGGAATCTGTGAACGTTTGCGGACAAGAACTGCAAAAGTTTTTGGTGCTTTACTCTTTTCAACCATACGCTCTGGGTTGTTCCACAGTGGCGACATATATTCGGCGATCGCTCTGCCTTCAGCCTCCATCGTTTCAAAGAGACCTACTGCAAGATCGCCCTTGCCGGCTCCAGGTCGTGGTTTCAGCGGTGAGACGTTGAGATTGCCGAGAGAGCGCACTTGTTCTGAGATCACATTTGCTAGATCAAGAATGACCTCATCATTGCGGAAGGTAGTTAAAAGTTCATATACATCACTGCCTGTAGACCCTGGTCGCTTAGGAAAGTACTGACCGAATGAACCGATAGTTCCAGCAGATGCTCCGCGCCATGTATAGATAGATTGGCAAGGGTCTCCGACTGCGGTTACAGGATGGCCATCACCAAAGAGCGCTGAGAGTAAACGCACCTGTGACTGAGAAGTGTCTTGATATTCATCGAGTAAAACGACCGCATATTTACCGCGTTCGATTGCAGCAACATCTGGAAACTTCGTAGCGATATCTGCAGCAAGTGACATCTGATCATCGAATGAGAGTAAACCCTCGCTGCGCCGACTTTGAATAAAACGTTCGACAAGTGGCAACAACGCAATTCGTTGACGTGCCGTACGTGCAACAGTGCGCACCTCTGCATTGGATGAACCGGAAAATAGCGCCAACTCAGAAAGTGTCTTCTCATCTGCTGCGCGAATTTCCGAAAGTGCAACTTGATGTTCTAGGACAAGAGATGTCAGCCCCATCACATCATCGATGGCTGTATTGAGTGCACCTTCATAGACAAAGTCAGGATCGTTCCAATCACGAACCAATGTATTTGCCGCCATCCAAAGAGCAGCTTCTCCGATTGGTTGAGTATCGGCGTCGATTCCAAAACGTATGGCATGTTCACTTAAGAGTCGACCAGCATACGAGTGATAGGTAGTCACCGATGTATCTAAGGTTGCGAAGGGAACTTCAAGGCCTGCCTTTGTCATAGCAAGTTGTAACTGGCGAAGGCGCTTGCGAATACGTGCCGATAATTCACCAGCTGCCTTACGGGTAAAGGTAAGTCCTAAAATCTCATCTGGCTTTACAAAACCGTTAGCGACTAAATAGATCACGCGAGATGCCATCGTTTCAGTCTTGCCTGACCCAGCACCTGCAATCACCACAGCGGGTTCAAAAGGATTGCTCTCGATAGAGATAATCGCAGCTTGTTCAGTGGTCGGATCATGGAAAGTTGGGTCCACGCTTCTAATCAGCGCCGCAACCTCAAAAGGAGTGTATTTAGCCTTCATTGGATCACCGACTGACCAGATGGCTGCACCGGACACGATGAACGAACTACACAGCGCGGACACATTTCATTGACTGTTGCTGTAAAAGTTGATGCAGACATTCCTCTGCCTATTTCGGTGAGTTGGGCGCGCACCGCATCTGCATCAATAACAGGGCGAACACGGGTTGCAACATCTTTGGTCTCGTGCGCCAGATAGACAAGGTGTGATCCTGAAGTCTGAGTTCCGGTTATCTTTTCGCCAAATCCACCCATGATAATTCCAAGTTGATAACAGGCAAGCTGCAGATTGTTTAGGGCTTCTTCGTGACCGATTGGTTTTTTACCAGTCTTAAAGTCGACAACAAAATATTTACCATCGCCATCAACTTCGATGCGGTCAGCATTTCCTTTGACAATTACATTTCCGAAGTTGACTTGGAAATCCATCTCAACACCAACTACTGTCCGATCGGTTTTCTTTTCGATATCGCTGTGATACTGCGCAAATCGTTCGAGCATCTTCTTTGCCCGCTTCAGAGATGCCGCGCTCATCCATCCAGTTGTCTGGTCTATTAACGACCACGAATTTTCAAGCTTTGCCACAAGTTCTTCGTGAGTAATCTCTGGGCTCTCGACCTTGAGGCGAGCAAATTCGTGGATGGCAGAACCCAACAACTGAGCAACTCCATCTCCGTTGGTGCCACCGCTCTTTTCTAGGAACCATTTGACGCCACATTCGGTAAATGGTTCTGCTCCACTTGGTGAGACATAGACAGGGTCGCCTTCGGATACTACGGGAGCAGCAGTTGAAAGTGGACGCGAACCTATCCATGAATCTGGATCCGCTAATGAGATTCCACGATCTGCAAGAGTTGCAAGCAGAGTTGCGGCGCGATCAGAATTTTCTGTTGCAAGGTTGCGACGCAAAGTTGCAACAAGTGCCGATGCTGTTAGCGCTGATGCAGGTTGGACTACTTGGGCCTGGGCATCATCTACAGAAAATCCATGTATTTCTTCATATATTTCATGGAAAAAGAGCGATGGTTCGTCGTCCTCGCGCGATGTTGCGGTAACCAGTAAGTTGGAAGTTGATCGCGATGTGGCAACGTGAAATAGACGACGTTCATCTTCTAAAAGTGAAGATGCAGTGATTGCTTGTAATTCACGATCGGCGAGGTGATCACCATGGCGTTGGCGCTCAACTAGTCGTTCAGCACCTAGCAAGGTTGAGCGAGTTTTCAAATTTGGCCAGCTACCTTCTTGCACACCAGCAACAACCACATATCGCCACTGGCGACCTTTAGCGCTATGTACTGTGAGAATCTCTAAGGCATCAGGACGGACTCCTTTTGCGGTGATCACATCTGCTGCAATGAACTCTTCGGAGATCTCACGCAAGAAGAGAGCAGGATGTGCACCAGGAAAACGTTCGATAAATCGCGCAGCGCTTTCAAAGAGAACGATCATGGCATCAAGATCGCGATCAGCTGCTGCTCCGCGAGTGCCTCCACGTAAAGCAGCATCGCGCCATGCGGTGGCAATCTTGATGCCATCACTTGTGTAAGCGTTATCCCAGATTGCCCACAAAAGATCGTGAACAGTTGCATGGGCGCGAGAAAGAGATTTGCGAGCAAGTACAAGTAGATCGTGGACGCGATGGAGCTCTGACCCATCTTCGATTGGAATATCCCAATCGATAATTGCATCGATCAGCATCTGTGATCCGATACGCAAGTCATCATCGTTGCGTGCGGTAAGAAGTGATCTACGGATTCGACGCAAGGAAATGGGATCGCTACCACCAAATTCGCTGGTAAGAAGTTCTTCAGCTTCTGCCAAGGTCATCTTCTTAGGATCTGTTGCGATGCGAGCAAGAAGCAAGAATGGTGCAATCGCTACGTTATTTCCGAGCGCTTCAATCTCGCCCACCGTTGGGATAGACGCCTGCAAACAAGCACGACGTATCGAGGATGCAGTGACCCCACCGGATCTGACGATGATTGCCATATCGGAGTAGGCAATTCCCTCTAATAAATGGGCTCTTTTGCAGTGATAGGCAATGTAATTGGCCTCTTCCGTTGCAGACGCTGCTATCACGGCATCGCGCTTCTCGATCTTTCGATAGCCACCAAGGAGATTGATCGTGGTTCCGTGATCGCCAATCAGCGCACGCGCTGCACCTTCTGCGCCGTCTGGATCTGCACCACGAAATCTACCGACAGCACTTGGTGCATCGAGTGCGAGGATCAGATCTTGTCCGGCAAGGAGAGCCAGCAGTGCGCGCTGTGCTGGATCAGATTCTTGGAATTCATCGACGATGATCGTGGTGAATCGTTTACGAAGGACTGCAAGAAGGTCGGCGTTATTACGAAGATGTGCAATTGCGGCATTAATAAGTTCTGATGGATCGATACGCATCTTGGCATCTCCTGCACCAGATGAAGCCAGATCCATCGCGCCTTCATATCGCTTCCAAAAGGCGGCTGCTGCGGGCCAATACTTTTCTTTAAGTTGTGCCCCACGTGCCCCGAGTTGATCTGGTGAGATTCCACGTTCGTTTGCACGCATCATTAAGTCACGAAGTTCGCGGATAAATCCGCGAGTCAATAATGGGTTGCCTAACTTACCATCGCCATCACGAAGTTCATCTGGCCATTGGCGATATCCATCGTCAACATCGCCTTGCAAGAGATCTGCAATGAATTTTTCTTGTTCAGCTCCTGATAACAAAATTGGTTCGCGATAGTCATCACCACTTTTCATCCTGACAATCGAAAAAGCTAGCGAGTGAAAAGTGCGAGCAAGTGGCTCGTATCCTGTTGCAGTACTTGCAATGGCAATTGCATCACGGATTGCTGAAGCGCTCTCGCGACCGAAGGTAATAAAGAGAATTGAATCTGAATTCACTCCATCAGCAATGCGAGAAATCGCAGATTCAATGAGAACAGTTGTCTTACCGCTTCCAGCGCTGCCTGTGAGTAAAAGAGGTGTGCCACGGTGTGAAATGGCGGCCTTTTGTTGATCGTCAAAGCTCAGGTCCATGACTTTGTGAGGTTGCTTGATCAACTTCATGGGTGCCATTTAACCGCAGACACCCGACAAAAGGCTGTTGCTTAACTATCTGCGGCTAAGTTCGCCTTCTTCTGACGAGATGCCGCACGTGCGCGCTCGTTCTGATCGAGGACGACCTTACGAATACGGACCACTGCAGGTGTGACCTCAACGCATTCATCTTCGCGACAGAACTCGAGAGCACCTTCCATGTTTAGCTTCTTAGGTGGAATCAAACGCTCTGATTCATCGGTACCCGAAGCACGCATGTTGGTCAGCTTCTTTTCGCGAACACAGTTAACCTCCATGTCATCGCTACGAGAGTTTTCGCCGATCACCATACCTTCGTACACTTCATCGCCTGGTTCAACAAAGATTGTTCCACGATCTTGAATTCCATACAGTGCGTAAGAGGTGACTGCTCCCATGCGATCTGAAACGAGAGAACCGGTTGCACGCGTGCGAATATCGCCATACCAAGGTTCGTAACCATCGAATACGTGATGGAGCAAACCTGTACCGCGAGTTTCTGTAAGGAACTCGGTTCGGAAACCAATGAGACCACGTGAAGGAACCTTGTAATCAAGACGGATCCAACCGGTTCCGTGATTAACCATTTGTTCCATACGGCCCTTACGAAGTGCCATCAATTGAGTAAGCACACCGAGATATTCTTCAGGTGCATCGATTGTTAAGCGCTCCATCGGTTCGTGAACCTTGCCATCGATCTTCTTAATAACTACCTGTGGCTTACCAACTGTAAGTTCAAATCCTTCGCGCTTCATGATTTCAACAAGAACTGCAAGCTGAAGTTCTCCACGACCTTGCACTTCCCATGTATCTGGGCGATCGGTGTTGAGAACACGAAGTGAAACGTTACCCACGAGCTCGGCATCTAGACGGCCCTTAACTTGGCGTGCGGTAAGGAGTTTTCCACTCTTTCCTGCCAATGGGGATGTGTTAATACCGATAGTCATCGAGATCGATGGTTCATCAACAATAATTGGTGGTAGCGCATGTGGATTTTCATTATCTGCAAGAGTTTCACCGAGAGTAACTGTCTCGATACCTGCAACAGCGATGATGTCCCCAGGATGAGCTTCGAGTGCTGGAACCCGCTCAAGAGCCTCTGTAATCAATAGTTCTGAAATCTTTACGCGCTCTTGGGTGCCATCTGTCTTCATCCAAGTAACAGTTTGACCCTTCTTAATTACACCTTCGCGTACGCGGCAGAGTGCAAGACGACCAAGAAATGGTGATGAATCAAGGTTTGTAACGTGCGCCTGAAGTGGTGCACCTTCGTGATAAATCGGAGCAGGAATTGCAGAGAAGATTGTCTCAAAGAGAACATCAAGATTTTCCCCATCTGGCATTCCACCATCTGCTGGACGATTAAGTGATGCCCGTCCTGCCTTTGCCGAGGCATACACAACTGGGAATTCAATCTGATCTTCGCTTGCATCAAGATCAAGGAAGAGTTCGTACGCCTCATCGACAACTTCTGCGATACGTGAGTCAGGTCGATCCACTTTATTGATGACAAGAATTACTGGCAGATTCTTCTGCAGCGCTTTGCGCAATACGAAACGAGTCTGCGGCAGTGGGCCCTCTGAAGCATCGACCAACAAGATCACGCCATCGACCATCTCTAGTCCACGCTCTACCTCGCCGCCGAAATCTGCGTGGCCTGGTGTATCAATGATGTTTACGATTGTGTTGCCGCGCTTTACCGCAGTGTTTTTTGCAAGAATCGTAATTCCCTTTTCGCGCTCAAGATCCATTGAATCCATCATGCGATCCTGGCCCTCGTCCTGCTTCTTATGGGCAGCAAAGGCACCTGATTGCCACAACATCGCATCAACGAGGGTGGTCTTGCCATGGTCTACGTGAGCGATGATCGCAACGTTACGAAGATCTTCGCGGCGTAGTTCTGGCAGGCCTTTAAGGTGCTCTTGTTTCTTCGACATTGAGGTCAAACTCCATAAATAAGGGCACTTGCGTGCGAAGTGCAGGGCCGCAGTCTATCAGTGCTGATTAGCGATAATCGCAGCACTATTTAGGCGCACAATTTTTCAATTACACGTTAAAACGGAATTCAACAACGTCACCATCGTGCATGACGTAGTCCTTACCTTCCATTCGCACCTTACCTGCAGCCTTTGCCTCAGCCATGGAGCCATATGCCATTAAGTCATCAAAAGAAACGATTTCGGCCTTGATAAATCCCTTTTCGAAATCGGTATGGATAACACCGGCTGCCTTTGGCGCAGTATCTCCCTTATGAATTGTCCAAGCGCGAGCCTCTTTAGGACCTGCAGTTAAGTAGGTCTGTAGACCGAGCGCATCAAAACCAACGCGGGCAAGTGTTGCAAGGCCCGGCTCTGCAAGACCAATGGATTCAAGAAGTTCCATCGCATCATCATCTGAAAGTTCGGCAAGTTCTGCCTCTGTCTTTGCATCAAGGAAGATCGCCTGTGCTGGTGAAACCAGTGCCTGCAACTTTGCACGAAGTTCCTTATCGCCAAGTTCTGCAGCATCGACGTTAAAGACATAAAGGAATGGCTTTGCAGTCAAGAGATGAAGTTCGTGAAGAAGTTCGCGATCGATCGATGATTGCGATAAAGGCTTTCCAGATTGCAGCCACTCGTTAGCGGCCTTAACTGCCTCTAGCACTGGCGCACGATCTTTGGCAGTCTTTGCCTCCTTTTCAAGACGTGGAATCGCTTTTTCAATCGTCTGCAAATCTGCGAGCGCTAGTTCGGTGTTGATCGTCTCCATATCGCTGGCTGGATCAATACGGCCATCGACGTGAACAACATCGTCATCGTTAAAGACGCGGATGACCTGACAGATTGCATCGGTTTCGCGGATATTTGCTAAAAATTTATTTCCCAGGCCAGCTCCTTCTGATGCGCCCTTCACAATTCCTGCGATATCTACAAATGAGAGCGCAGCAGGAAGAATCTTTTCCGATCCGAAGATTGCAGCGAGCTTGGCAAGGCGCTCATCCGGGACACCGACAACGCCGACGTTGGGTTCAATCGTGGCGAAGGGGTAGTTGGCAGCCAGGACGTTGTTCTTCGTAAGTGCGTTAAAAAGGGTGGACTTTCCTACATTGGGAAGGCCCACGATTCCAATAGAAAGGCTCATAGGAGAGGAGCCTACGCGTGATTGTCGGTGGCTCCTGCCACGATATGGGCATGAACAGCACAAATAGCCCACTCGTGACCATTATTACCCTGCTCATCGGCCTCATTCTCGGTCTAGCCATTGGTTACTTCCTCTGGCGCAAGAGCGCACAAGGTGGCGGTGCATCATCTGCGCAACTGATGGAACAACTTAATGCCGCACGTGCAGAGCGCGATCTCTATAAGAGCGAACGCGATACGGCAGTTGCTGATTCAAAGTTAGCTGGCGAACTCGAGGCAATGAAATCTGCAATGGAGAAGTTGCAGAAGGAAGCAAGCGATGCCGATCGTCGTCGCATCGAAGCTGAATCTGATATTCGCGCACAGGTGCGTGCGATGTCTACACATAATGAATCACTCGTTGCCCAGACTAAGGCGATCGCAGGTGCACTCTCTAATTCTGCAACCCGTGGAAAATTCGGCGAAGCACAACTCGAGCTGATGCTTGAAGATGCGGGCTTACGTAAAGATATTGAATTCACTGCCCAGCGTTCAACAACGGATGCTGACTCATCAGGTATTCCAGATATCACTGTCAAGATGCCGGGTGGTACCAAACTCTTTATCGATTCCAAATTTCCCTTTGATCGCTTCATCGAAGCACACGAGGAAGAAGATCCGCAAACCCGCGAGGCTCTCTTTACTGAACACCGTAAAGATTTAGCAAAGCACGTCGAGGTCTTGGCAAAGCGCGGTTATCACGATTCTCAGGACTCTCCTGATTTTGTCATTCTCTTCGTGCCTTTTGAATCGCTATTAACAGAGGCACTTCGCGTCGATCCGTTGTTTCTCGAAAAGGCCTTTAAACTTAACGTCACCATCGCAACACCAACATCGATGATGGCATTGCTACGTACTATCGGCAACGTCTACTCACGTAATGCAGTAGCGCGCAATGCTGAAGATATTTCAAAGTCAGCAGCTGCCTTTATGAAGGATCTGACCCGACTCCACGAGCGCATCATCAAGGTAGGTAGCGCCATTAACTCACTCTCTAAGGCATATGCCGAGTTGATCCCAACTGCTGAATCAACGGTCAAGCGCGCTGCTGCAAAGATTTTGAGTTATGGAGTTTCTGGAGATAAAGATAAACTCGCACTTGCCTACCCAGATGCTCCAGCACAGGTACGTGAGCTTAAAAATAGTGAACTAGCTGCAGAAGATGACTTTATCGATGCAGAAGAGGTGAAAGAAGACGAATGACAAGCACGCTTCCAGCAATCTCAGGTCCTGGCCTAAAGAAGCAGGGCGTTGTTGTTCTGCAGATTTTCTTCATCTCACTCTTTACCCTCGCCGAGTTAACGTTGCGTAGCGGCACTGGAATATTGACTGGCCTCGTGATTGTCGTTGTGACATTTGGCGGAATACGTTTTGGTCGCCCAGGCACACGATATGTATCGGTTGTTACTCCACCTCTGGTTCTCGCGGCGATCGTCACTCTCTATTACTTGTTGGCAGATGGTCTTGCTCTCACTCGCCTTGGCATCGATATCGTTGCAGCCCTTGCCTCCGTTGGCCCATGGCTGCTGGCGGCGGCGCTATACGGCTGGTTTATGTTCTTTAATGAAAAGGCTAAGTCGCAAAAACCAAAGCCCCGTAGTTAGAATCGTGTCATGAAGGCAAAGAGTTTTTTCGCTTCATCTCTCTCAATACTTTTACTTCTCATACCCGCCATGGGTACGGCTTCTGCAAAAGATAATCCCAAGCCCACACCGACATCTCAATCCAAAGCACCAGATAAAAAACCTGCCTCGGGAAGTAATTCCCAGTCAAGTAACTCACAATCGAATCCTTCTTCGACAAAATCACCAGTACCATCAAGTTCTACCTCTTCGAATTCTGTCGAGGAGAAGGTGAAAGCCAGGCCTTCAAGTAATTCCAAGTTAAATCCAGCCAAGGCGCTACCCGAGCAGGCGAATGCAAAAGCAGATGCAGTAAAGACAGTTACTTCTCGTACGACAGTTGCTTGCTCTCCCGCCAGATCTGCCAAGAACGCAGATCCTTGCTCTGACTTTTTAGTGGTATTTACTCCAGGGCTATCCCGCGCCTCATCAGGACAGTTGCTCAGAGAAAGCTCTGCTCAAACTAAACTCACTTTTTCTTCAATATTTAATGGAGCTCTTGTTAATGGGCCACTCTCGAAGATGCAGGCATTGGCAAATAATCCCAATGTTCTTGTCGTAGAAGATGACCTCGACGTTACAACAACTGCACTGCAGACTCCGGCACCGTGGGGACTCGATCGTATCGATCAACAATTCCTTCCACTATCTAACTCATTTGATAATAAGGACTTAGGCGGAGCAAATACTTACTCTTATGTAGTTGATACGGGGATTGACGCTACAAATGTTGATTTTGATGCTCGCGTTGTCCCTGGATACACAGCCATTCTTGATGGCCGCGGATCAGCAGATTGCAATGGCCATGGAACGCATGTGGCTGGAACGATTGCCGGCAAGACTTATGGCGTAGCAAAGTTGAGCACATTGGTTCCTGTTCGAGTCCTTGATTGCAATGGCAGCGGTACTTACTCATCTGTGATTGCAGGCCTTGATTGGATTGCGGCAAACCACAAAACTGGTGATGCTGCAGTTGTAAATATGAGTCTCGGTGGTCCGGCCAGTTCAACAATTGATGGTGCCGTGAAGAACCTAATTGCAAAAGGAATCCACGTAGTTGTAGCTGCTGGAAATTCAAATACCGATGCCTGCACAACTTCTCCTGCACGAGTGGCCGATGCGATCACAGTGGGAGCTACAACAAATGTAGATGCACGTGCAACCTATTCCAATTACGGAAGTTGTGTTGATCTCTTTGCGCCTGGAAGTGCAATTACCTCAACTTGGTTAGGCGCGACTGGTACCCAGACGATTAGTGGCACCTCGATGGCTGCACCGCATGTGGCCGGAACAGTGGCTCGCTTCATCTCAAGTAATCCAACGCTCACGCCCGCTCAGGTGGGTCAATCAATTCGAACAAGTGCCACACGTGATCTCGTTCAAAATCCAGGAACGGCCTCGCCAAATCTCTTGCTCTTTCTCGAGATAACAATCGATCTCACAGTTCCAGCCCCTGATACATCACCTACATTTAGGAAAGTTAATCCAAAGGGAAAAGTCGTCGGTAAAGGATAATTAATTCTTGCCTATCGCCTTGAGGTCTTTACGCAACTCTGGTGGCAGAGCAAAGAGGAGCGACTCTTCAGTGGCGCGAACCTCTTCAACGTTTCCAAATCCGTGAAGGCTCAACCAATCAAGAACTGTGCGTACCAAGATCTCAGGTACAGAAGCACCACTGGTTACGCCGACTGTCTTAACGCCTTCAAGCCACTCCTCTTTAGCTTCGGATGCATAATCGATCAGGAATGCCTTCTTCGCACCGTATTCCAGTGCAACCTCAACGAGGCGAACTGAGTTAGATGAATTTTTTGAACCTACGACAAGGACAAGATCTGCTTGTGGCGCAATCGCCTTAATCGCTTCTTGACGATTTTGTGTGGCATAACAGATGTCATCTGATGGTGGATCTTGAATCTCCGGAAAGCGTTGACGCAAGATTGCAACAGCTTCTAAAGTCTCATCAACACTGAGGGTTGTCTGCGATAGCCAGACCAACTTCTTTCCCGGTGTTGGTTGCACGGTACGAGCACCATCTAAGCCATCGACAATCTTGACTTTGCCAACGGCCTCGCCTGCTGTTCCTTCAACTTCTTCATGGCCTTCGTGGCCGATAAGTAAAATCTCTGTCTCTTCATTAGCAAATCGTCGTACCTCGTGGTGAACTTTTGTTACGAGAGGACAGGTTGCATCAATCGTCTTCAAGCTGCGAACGGCTGCCTCTTCATGGACGGCCGGTGAAACTCCGTGAGCCGAAAAGATGACGGTCTGACCTTCAGGAACTTCATCTGTCTCATTGACGAAGATGACGCCTTTTTCTTCCAGCGTAGAGACCACATGCTTATTGTGAACAATCTCTTTGCGGACATAGACGGGTGCGCCATAAGCCTCAAGGGCTTTCTCAACGGTAATGACTGCGCGATCTACACCGGCGCAATATCCACGAGGGGCAGCTAAAAGAACGCGTCTCTGTGAATCCATATGGGTGAGTCTATTAGGCTGGGCTCATGTTCGAAACTTCAAGTGAGAAACCTGCGCCAGTACGCGTAGTCACTGAAGCAATTAAGGAGTATCTCGATCGATTGGGGCCAATCTGGATCGAAGGCGAAATCTCAGAGCTCAATGAACGCAGCGGTGGAATGGCCTTTATGCGCCTTCGCGACACTAGCGCCGATATGAGCCTTTCTGTGATGTGTTACAAATCTGTTCTAGCCCCCATCCAACCGCTGCCGGCAAATGCTCGCGTTGTCATTCACGCAAAGGCATCCTGGTATACCAAGAGTGGCACGCTGACGGTGTCAGCCAAAGAGATCAGACAGGTCGGAGTCGGTGAACTCTTAGCCCGCCTTGAAGAACTCAAGAGCCAATTAGCTAAAGAAGGTCTCTTCAATTCAGATCGCAAAGTTGGGCTACCGCGGCTACCAGGAAAAGTCGGGCTCATCTGCGGACGCAATACAGATGCCATGAAGGATGTTGTTGAAAATGCACGTCGTCGCTGGCCAGCAGTTGAATTTGAAATTCGCGAGGTTGCAGTGCAAGGAAGTGCTGCAGTTGTTGAAGTCTCACAAGCGCTGGCCGAACTTGAAGCGCGCGAAGATGTCGATGTCATCATTATTACTCGAGGCGGCGGATCCTTTGAAGATCTCTTACCTTTTAGCGATGAAAGCCTTGTGCGTTTAGCTGGTTCTTGTCTGACACCCATTGTGAGCGCCATCGGCCACGAGAAAGATTCACCACTGCTTGATCTGGTTGCAGATTATCGCGCATCCACTCCGACCGATGCGGCAAAGCGTGTTGTTCCTGATATCGCACAAGAAATTGCAGATATCCAGGCAATCCGCGCACGTCTTGCCCGCACTGTTGCTGCCTCAGTGGAATTTGAGCTATCAACTATCGCGCATTTAACTGCCCGTCCTATGATGAAAGATCCGATGGTGATTGTGAGCTCGCGTGTGCAAGAGATCTCTCTAGCACGCGATCGCAGCGCTCGGACCATGGCGACTTTGATAGATAGTGAAAAGCGCGAACTCAAGCAGGTACGTGCCCACCTGCGTTCGCTCTCGCCACAATCAACCCTTGATCGCGGATATGCGGTTGCGACCTTAAGTGATGGATCGATCGCACGTAAGGCAAAAGATGTAGAGCTCGGTGCCCTGCTTCACATTCGTCTAGCAAAGGGATCGTTAGAGGCAACTGTCGAGAAGAGAGTAGATTAAGAACATGGCTGCAGAGAAGAAGTTGTCCTACGAGCAGGCTCGCGATGAACTTGCAGAGATTGTTGAGTCTCTCGAATCTGGTAGCGCCACATTGGAAGAGTCGTTGGCACTCTGGGAACGTGGTGAAGTGCTAGCCAAGATCTGCCAAGAGTGGCTCGATGGTGCAAAGGCGAAGATTGCAGCAAGCCGCCCTTCACAAGAAGCTCAAGGCGAATAGGCTCCTGCAAACTATGTCTCCACAATTTATATATTCAGATCTACTTCCTATCGGTGAAGACTCCACCAAGTATCGCCTTCTGACGAAAGAAGGCGTCTCAGTTCAAAAACATGGTGATATTGAATTTCTCCATGTGGAAGCCAGTGCTCTTTCACAGTTGAGCGAGGTCGCAATTCACGATATTTCACATTACCTACGCGCAGCTCATCTACAACAACTTGCCAATATCTTGAAGGATCCTGAGGCTTCGCCTAACGATCGTTTTGTTGCAACAGACCTATTAAAGAATGCCAATATCTCAGCCGGTGGGATCCTGCCGATGTGCCAAGACACAGGCACAGCACTGATTATGGGTAAGAAGGGACAATACGTTCTGACATCAAGTAAGGATGAAATTGCTCTTTCTCAAGGAATTTATGATGCGTATACAAAGCTCAATCTGCGCTATTCACAACTAGCCCCAGTAACTACATGGGAAGAGAAGAACACTGGCAATAACTTGCCCGCCCAAGTTGAGATCTATTCCGATAGTGACCATAGCGATGAGTACAACTTCCTCTTTATCGCAAAGGGTGGCGGTAGCGCCAATAAATCTTTTCTCTATCAAGAAACCAAAGCGATCCTTAATCCAAAAACTTTCCTAGTTTGGTTGGAAGAAAAATTGCGCTCACTTGGAACTGCTGCCTGTCCGCCCTATCACTTAGCGGTTGTCATCGGAGGAACCAGCGCTGAATACACAGCCAAAGTCGGAAAATTAGCCTCCACTAAATATCTAGACACCTTGCCGACGACTGGAAATGCCAAGACTGGTCGCGCTTTTCGAGATTTAGAGATGGAGAAAGAAGTCTTTGAGCTGACTAAGAAACTTGGAATCGGT
>JBJTKU010000169.1:0-16814 GCA_046096605.1 Candidatus Planktophila sp.
GACCTAATGAGATCACAATATCGGGATTTACTTCCTTAATCTTTTTTAGCAATAAAGCCGCAGATCGTTGGAATTCAACTGGAAGTATTTCAGTAACAATCTCGATACCAGAAAGAGATATTTTTTCAATCTCTTTAACGACAGCACCAGATGGATTAAAAGAGGCGTTGCCAAAGGGTTCAAATCCCGTCAGCAGTACTTTCTTATTTGCCATATGCATCTCGTGCGATTTTCTGTCGACGTTCCACATACTGCTTACTGGCGCCTGCAATGAGATGCTCAAATCTTTGGCTTCCACGAATATGTGTGCGCAAAAATTCAGCATCAATCTCCGAGCTAAAGTGTGGGTCTTGAGTATCTATCGTCGCACTCTTGCTCTGTGGACGAATCAGTCGATAAAGATATGTTGCCTTGTGAATTGCCTGCGTAGCTATAAATCGAGACAGTTGCGTACGCCAGGTTGATTTCTTATCTTGTGCTGCGATATCAAGCAGTAATTGCGCAATCTCAGCCCCGCCAGATGTGTCTACTAGATCAGCGCACTTATCTGATAGTTGGGCACGGATCTCTGCATCTTGTAATTTCTTTACAGTCGCAGTGATATCGGTGAGATCTGCGTGATTTGCTCGTAGTGCATAACCATAATCATGGCACCACTTCGCACGTGCATCTTGATCATCTGTTCCTCGAATGTTCGAGATTAAAACTGTTGGTATTTGTGCTGGTAAGAGTTCGTGCACGCTGTTGTATCCGGTTGCGGCAATTGCGCCATCGAATGCTGCTAAGAGATCGGCAAGTGGAAAGTAGCGCTGGACTTTGATTTCTAGCCCTGCCGGAACAAGGCTTCTGCCATTGCTATCGACTGGGTTCTTCGTCAGAACAACTTGTAAACCTTGCCAACCAACAAGCCCTGAAAGGGCAGCTGTCATCTTCTCGTTCATATCGCTATCGTCGGTACCCAATTGAACAAGGACTGCTGGGCGAACAGGATCTAGGCCCAAAGCTTTTCGTGCATCACCGCGATTGAGTGCACGATCTTTCGAATAAAGAGAGACTGGCGCGGTAATTCTCGCATCTTTGCGACGAGACGTTGGGCCGTGATCATATGAACGTGCCACATCTCCCGGTTCGATAATTGCATCGACTAGACGTGATTGAAGTGGAAGAGCAAAGCGAAGAATATTTTTCTGCCAGAGTCCGCGACGTACCCAGACGATCTTAAGGTGTGGACGTTTTACCTTAACAGCGATAAATCCTGGATATGGAACTACACCATCAAATGTGATCACCGATGCGTCAGTCTCATCTGCAATTGCAATGAGGCGATCGCGAAAATATTTATCCCATCTATGTGCAGGCATCCATCTACGAGTTTTCCCGGGAATATATTCGCAAGGAATTCCCATCGTCGATGGAATCTCTGCAATTCCTCCGGCAACGGATACCAATACCGGATTAGCAACTTCTTTAAGTTCTAAAGCCACTGCAGATGCGCGCGCCAGGTGGCCCATTCCGATTCCATTGCTGGTTGCAAGGATGATTGTTGGCTTAGCCACGGCCTAGAGCTTTTCTTATGACAAGTGATGAAATCTTCTTGATAAAGATCGCCAGTTGTTTTGGTGAATTGACCTTTTTACCCTCGCGCTTGATATAACGCGCAAAACGACGGAGACGGTTATGTTTTCCTTGATTGATCACGGCAAAACGATCATCGCTGATCCAGAGAACCCCCCATTGGCGAGAAATGCTCTTGTAGAGCGATCCATCCACTCTTAGTGCGCGACCGAGGGCTGGGCCAAAGAGCGCAAAAGCCCTGTTATCAGCCTTATCTGCAACGCCAACAAGTCCCTGACCACTTGAAAGGAGGTAATCAACGAGATCCTTAAGATCGATATCCATGCGTGACTCAACAAAAATGTAATACGGGGTTGCTCCATGAGTAAAGCTTTCGAGAATCTCTTCAACGCTAATCTGCGCGTCAATTGCGATCTCTTCGAACGAATACTGCACATCACCTTGCAACCAATTGCGGATCTCACGCAGGTCTACATGAATATCTCCCACTGGTGAATATCGCTTCGATAAAACTTTCCATGGTCCCAGCAAGGTGAAGTGGGCATTAGTTCCTGGAAGTGCAAGTAATTTTGCGCGCATGTCTAAGAACTGTGCCAATGTTGTTTGACGAACATCGACAAAGACTTGGTAGGTCGGAACTGACCACGCAAATGTGCTCTTCGCTCGAATGCTATGCATCTGTGGAATCACTTGCGCCAACGATGGATCGTTATGGCGATGTATCTGCTCTTTACTTGATTCAACGGTGCTATATCCAAGATGCCATGAGTTGGCCTGGCGGTCCACGACTGTACGCAGACCTTGCGTGAAAATTCGCCAGCCCAGTTCGGTATCTTCACCGGTAATCAGGTTGCGGTTATATCCACCGAGTTCGCGCCACTGATCGTTGCGGATCGAAAAAGTTGCGCCGACAAAGGCGCGGTATCCATCTAGCGCAGGTTTTACCAAATCTTCGGTGCGTGCAACGCGCTCTTCCCAAAGATCTTTACCCCAGCTCTCTTCGTGCAAGAGATCAAAAGCTCCGGCTTTGAGCGCCGTAACAAGCGCCTCTGGGTTATATGACCAATTCTTTACAAATCGTTTCCATCCTAAGACTGTGTAATCATCGTTATCGTGATGCCATTTCATATGGTGCGCAAGGTGATCTGGTTCAAAAACCATATCCGCATCTATAAACCAGAGAACATCTTCCTTAAGCCGAGCAACGCAATCATTTGTAGCAGCAGTCTTTCCCCACTTACCGGGGCTGTTCTTATACGAAATTAACTTTGTCTTGGCTGGCTTGATCGCCGGCAGAACAAGTGGTTTTGCGCTTCCATCATCGATGACATAGACCGTAGTGAGCGAAGCTGGGTAGCTCTGAGCGGTAAGGGATGCAAGGACGAGATCAAGCTTTTCTTGTCCATCTCTGCAGGCAATCACAACTGCAACTGAGAGCTTTGGTTTGGCAACAAGGGTTAAATCATCCGGGCGGGTAAAGCGAAACGGCTCGTTACTCATCGCTGCCCTCCAAAGATTGGGTCATCCCAGATTCCGACTACCTGCTCGTTGGCACCGTTGAGGTACTTTGAATAATTAGTCACATAAGTATGGAAGGTGAAAGTGCGGCGGTAGATATACCCGGCACCAAAGGTCCGCCAGATCTTTCCGCCATTATTTGTCACATTACTGAGTAAGAAGCGATCAATTGCAGTATTTCCAGAACCAAACCAGCCAGCCGCCTCGGCGACATCGCGTCGCGCGAGGATTGTTCCGCCACAGACCCAATCGCTCCAGAGTTCAACTGCGCGCGTTCCATAAGATGAAAATCGGCGAACCGTGATATCTAGTGGCTCCAGATATACATAATTCATCGCGCGGCCAACAACGTCAGCGCCGGTATCAAGTGCTGCATCAACGAGATCTCGCAGGTGCTCTGGGCCGTAATAATCATCATCATCCATCTTTGCAATGAATTCACCATGTGAAATCTCTGCCAAGCTGGAGAGAATGGTTCCTAAAGTTTTATCTTCTGCAAACTTTTCGACAGTCACCTTTACCTTGCGCCGATTAAGAGCAGCAATCTGACGTTTATGTCCAGCAGTTAAATCGATGGTGTGCAGTCCTAGAACAAGTTCAAAAGTTGGAAGCGTTTGGTTGAGCAACTGAGAAAGCAAACTCGTAAGATCTGATGGGCGAAGTGTTGAGACGAGGACGCTGACCGTAGGATATTTTTTTATCACAGATCGTCGAGACTTACGAAGGGTCTCAATTGCTTGGATTTCCTGTGAAAATGAGGTGAATCGATCCATTGTGTTGATTGGATTCGATGCCATGTACCAAGACTACCAATAATCAAATAAGCCACTGATAAGATCGGAAAATGTCCGATAAGCGTGCAAGTGGCAGAAAGCCTGCTAAATCTGACTTTATTCTCACCTTCAAAAAAGCCCTACTGAATGTCAAGGCTCTCCCCAAGTATTTCTACACTCGATACATTAAGAAGCCACAAGCAGTTAAATCAAAGATTGTCTTTGTCGTCTCATTCCCTCGATCTGGTACCCATGCAATCGGTAGCTTGTTATCGAATGAAGAAGTTGGGTTTAGGTATTACGGCGAATTCTTCATTTTCAACGCCTGGAATTCACAGATTGAGCGCATTAATCGCTTCTATCCATTCTTCTCTCTGCGTTATTCGCTCAACCTTCGCAAGCAACGCAAGGCGTGGCAGTATTTTAAGTTTGAGACAACTTCGCTCGATGCCCATCGCACAATGGCGGCAATTCAAAGTCTTCCTGGAATTCATATCATCAAGATATTCCCACAACACCTTTCAGATCCTGTTATGCAATCGATTATTGCGGAGTTCAAACCATCAATTATCTTCCTTCGCAGAAACCATTTGGATCGCTTTGTCTCACATAAGAAGGCAAATGCCTCAGGCAAGTGGCATACAGCCAGTACCTCAGATTTAGTGATCGATTTAGATCCACGCGAATTTGAAAACTTCATTACTAATTACACAAAGTTCTACACAGATTACTTCCACTTTGCCAAAGCACAGGGTTGTCCAGTTTTGGATGTAGATTTTGTAGATCTCCACAACCCTGAGAAGGTACGAGAGATCCAGAAGTTTGCACAGTTTGAAGGGTTTTCTGATTGGGATAAGTTGACTCTTGCCCCAACAACTGTCAAACAAGATCGCTCCAGTAAGGTTCAGGACGATTTCTTAGCCAAGATCGGCAAGAGCCTTTCGGATTTCGAATTTAAGGCTGTGAAGTGATGAGCAAGATTCCAGCAATCCTTAAAGAGCTCGAGAACGAATCGATAGAGATTCTTCGTGAGACGGCTTCTGGCTTCAAGAAACCAGTAATGATGTACTCAATTGGTAAAGATTCATCAGTTTTATTACACCTTGCCAGAAAAGCTTTCTACCCATCTCCTATTCCATTCCCACTTTTACATGTAGATACAACGTGGAAATTCAAAGAAATGATCTCTTTCCGCGACAGAATCGTCAGCCAGACCAAATCTCAGTTAATTGTTCACACCAATCAAGAAGGCGTGGAATCTGGAATTAATCCATTTAATACCAATGCCTCTGAATACACGCGTGTGATGAAGACCGTTGCCCTTCGCCAAGCCCTTGATATGCATGGTTTTGATGCTGCAATAGGCGGATCTCGACGCGATGAAGAGAAGAGCCGAGCCAAAGAGCGCATCTTTAGCGTGCGCGATCCTGGCCATCGTTGGAATCCGCGTGAGCAACGCCCAGAATTGTGGCGCACCTACAACACACGTCTTGCACCAGAACAGACGATGCGCGTGTTCCCAATCTCTGATTGGACTGAAGCCGATATATGGCATTACATCTTGCAAGAGCGCATTGAAGTTAACCCGCTTTACTTCGCGCAAGAGCGTCCGATGGTGCAACGCGGTGATCAGATGATTATGGTGGATGACGATCGCTTCCAACTTCGCGATGGCGAGACTCCCTTTATGAAGATGGTGCGCTTTCGTACCCTTGGTTGCTACCCACTTACTGCAGCTGTTGAATCGACTGCAACAACAATTGAAGAGGTTGTCGAAGAAGTTCTGCAGGTAAAGCTCAGCGAACGCGCTACACGCCTTATCGATGGTGATAATGAAGATTCAATGGAGAAGAAAAAGACAGAGGGTTACTTCTAATGGCCGGCGCAATTGTTCGTCTTCTCACCTGCGGCAGCGTAGATGATGGAAAGAGCACGCTTATTGGTCGTTTATTGGTTGAGACCGACAGCATTCCTCACGACACCATCAGCGCGGCACGTAAAGTTCGACGCAGCGGCTCAACGATTCCTGCTGGCGAAATCGATTTTAGTTTATTAACGGATGGTCTCGAGGCCGAACGTGAACAAGGGATTACCATCGACGTTGCCTACCGTTCTATGTCCTTGCTAGATGGAAAACGTTTGATTATTAGCGATGCACCGGGGCACGAGCAGTACACACGAAATATGGTCGTTGCCGCATCTCGTGCCGATATCGGACTTGTTCTTATCGATGCTATGAAGGGCGTGCGCACCCAGACTCTTCGCCATCTCACCATCTGTTCGCTGATGGGCGTCTCTCGCGTGATCATCGCAATCAACAAGCTTGATGCGATGGATTACAAGCAAGAAGTATTTGATGCGATCTCAAGTGATATCCAGCGTGCTGTTGAACGCCTCGATGTAAAAGACATCCACATCATTCCTTTAAGCGCACTTGCCGGCGACAATGTTGTTTTCCCAAGCACGAATATGCCCTGGTACAAAGGTCAGACCCTGCAGGATGCGATCCAGAACTGGGAGAAGAGGAAAGACCCATCAGCCAGCGGTCTGATGCGTATCCAGATGATTGCTCGCGCAGATAATTTCCGTGGAGTTTGCGGAACGGTACGCCGTGGGACATTCACACAGGGAGAAGAAGTCACCATCTTCCCAAGCAATCAGAAGGCAACAATTTCTTCGATTGTTACCTTCGAAAAAGAGATTGCAAAGGCTGATACAGATGAGGCTGTCACTTTGGTACTTACCCCTGAAGTCGATGCCACACGAGGTGATGTCATCGCCGCAGATAAAGAAGATTTGGTCGCGGCAGATCGCTTTGCCGCCCATGTTGTGTGGCTCAATGAAGATCCATTAATTCATAGTCGTTCGTATCTCATGATTAGCGGGCCATCTACAACGCCTGCAATCATCACCAAAATTCGCCATAAGATTGATGTCAATACCGGCGAGCACATCTCAACAGATACCTTAAAGATGAATGAGATCGGCGATGTTGAGGTCGCATCGGATATCCCATTGGTAATGCGCCCTTATAGCGATGATCGTGAATTCGGAAACTTCATCCTTGTAGATCGCTTAACATTTAAGACTGTTGGCGCTGGAATGATTCGCCACTCATTGCGTCGTGCCTCTAACATCACACACCAGGATTACGAAGTTGATAAAGCCCAGCGCAGCGCGCAGAAAAACCAGAAGGCACGCGTTGTATGGCTTACCGGTCTCTCCGGATCTGGAAAATCAACGATTGCGAATGCCCTTGAAAAGCGCCTCTTCGCCCAAGGTGCTCATGCCTACGTACTCGATGGCGATAACTTGCGTCTTGGTCTCAACATGGATCTTGGATTTACACCAGAGGATCGCGCAGAGAATGTGCGTCGTGTATCTGAAGTCGCAAAGTTAATGGTCGACGCCGGATTAATCGTTATCTCAGCACTTGTCAGCCCATTTGAAGTTGATCGTCAGCGTGCAAAGAGCATCTTCGACGATGGCGAATTCTTGGAGATCTTTGTTGATACCCCTGTTGATATCTGTCGTTCCCGCGATCCCAAGGGCCTGTATAAAAAATCTGCAGCAGGTGAAATTCCAAACTTCACAGGTGTCGGTCAAGATTATGAGCGTCCAACTCACCCTGATTTGGTGATCGATGGCACCGCGCCGATCGAAGAGAGCGTAGAGAAAATCCTTAAGATTCTCCTGTAGTTAAAATTTATCTTGAAGGGATCAACATGCGTTTTCTGCTCTCAGTAATTGATTCAGCATCTCGAACTGGAACCTCTGATGAGATGGCAGCTATAGATATTTTTAATGAGAAATTGCAAAATAATGGTCATTGGATTTTCGCCTGCGGAATTGATGGCCCAGCCACTGCCTCCACTATTGATAATCGGAACGACCTGGGCTCAATTAAGAGTGGTCCATACATAGTAAATGATGAATACCAGAGCGGTTTTTGGATTATTAAGGCAGCAGATCATGATGAAGCGATTGCCCTAGCTCTTGAAGGTTCTAAGGCTTGCAACCGTAAGGTAGAAGTTCGCCCGCTCCTTGGCTAAGAAAAAAGAAAAGCCCTTGATGTGAAAGGCACCAAAGGCTTAACTCGTGCGCGCGAAGGGATTCGAACCCCTAACCTTCTGATCCGTAGTCAGATGCTCTATCCGTTGAGCTACGCACGCGTGGGTTGCAATACTACATGCAAATTATAGGCCACCCAAATGAAGCAAACTCTGACGGTCAACTACCTTTAATCGAGGCTTTCCCTTGGCCTCGCCAGCGGCCACCTCTGCAGCATTAATTGACTCCCAGTGGCTTTGGGTGATCACAGCTGTATCGCTCAATAACTCTGCGATATCGGTTGCAGCCTTTGGTTCTTTCAAATCTTCAACAAGTAATTTCATAACATCTGCTGCATCTGATTTATTTGTGCCGATTACACCTGATGGTCCGCGTTTTGCCCAGCCCACAACATAAATATTGTCAGTTACACGGCCATCTGTATTAACAACTTTCCCACCTGCGTAAGGAATTCCTTCTAGTGGTACGGCCTCATAGCCAATCGCAGTGATTACCAATCCACAAGAAATCGAAAACTCTTCATTGGTACCGGTCTTGGTAAAGACAATCTCTTCGACTTTTCCGTGTCCGCGAATCTCTTTCGGTGTTGCCATAAATTGAAATTTCATGGTGCGTTCGTGACCTGCTGGAATTTGATCGGCAATAAGGGCCATCGCATCGAGATTGCTCTTGACATCTTTCTCGATCTCTTCGCCAACACGTGCCAGGGCTTCATCAATATCGCGCTTTTCGATAATGACATTGGTGTGCTCAAGCTTTGGTAGTTCGCGTAGTTCAGGAGAAGTAAACGCCGCATGTTCTGGACCCCGTCGGGCGCTAATGACAACGGTGCGCACGGCACTTGCCTTAAATGCATCGATAGCATGTTCGGCTGTATCGGTCGGATCCAGCTCGCTAGGCTCTAGCGCCAGCATTCGTGCAACATCCATTGCAACATTTCCTGCACCTATCACTACAGCAGTCGACGTTGAAAGGTTGATCTCTTCATCTTTGAAATCTGGATGTGCGTTATACCAAGGGACAAATGCCGCTGCTGACATGGACCCAGGAAGTTCTTCGCCAGGAATTCCTAGCTTCTTACCTAAGGCCGAACCAGTTGCAATGATGACGGCATCGTAGGCAGCTTTAAGTTCTGCAATCGAAATATCCGAACCCAACTCAACATTTGCAAAGAGACGGACATCTCCTGCGGTGGCAACCTTCTCAAAGACCTTTGCCACAGTCTTAATCTTTGGATGATCAGGTGCCACGCCGCTTCTCACCAAACCCCAAGGGGTGGGTAGCCGTTCAATAATGTCTATTGAAAAGGCGAGATCAGCACTTTGTAGATTCTGAAGTGCCTGCGCGGCAAAGTATCCTGCTGGACCTGCGCCAACGATTGCGACTTTGTACCTCTTCATAGACAGAGTCTATTGCACAGTAATTCGTGAATTAACCGCGGTCAAGAAGATATTGCGGTGTATAACCAAAGTCTCTAATCCAAGCAGAACAATCAAAAATCGATGTAAATCCCGGTAGATGGCCTACAACTTCAGTCTTTGGGTGAAATTCAGCGAGCATCTCTAGCGTTGGTTTATGGGCAAATGTATCTGGGGCTGCAAAGTTATATGCAGCAGAGCCTTTTGCACCTTTATTTAAAATTTCCAATATTCCATTTGCAGCATCACGCAAATCTAGATAACACCATAAAATCTTTGCTCCGACCTTCAAGGTATCGGGATCGCCCTCTTGCATCTTGCGCCGAAATTCGTAGAAAACTTCTGCGTTATGCGTATGAGGAAAACGAAGCCCGACAAAGGCGGTACCGCTTCGGTTAGCCCACATGTCAGCAGATCGCTCATTGACTTCTTTAGAGAGTGCATAACTCTCATAATGATGTAGCGGATGGTTCTCATCAAATGGCGCATATTCAGGAGATGTCCATGGTCCTGACCACGCAGTTCCGTAAATTGACAGACTCGATGCATAGATAACAAGTGGAACATTATGTGCAACAGCTGCTGCGAAGACTTGATAAGTTCCCATCACATTGTTCTGTAATACATTTGCATCAGTATCGTGAAGTGGGCCAGGTACTGAGCCCAAGTGAATAACTGCATCACAAGCAAAATCTAATTGTGCGATGAACTCAGGAGAGGTCAAATCACCTTTAGTAAAAGTGACAGATTGGGATGTATTAATTTCCACGCGATCTGTGGCAATTACTTCGTGACCTGCATCAACAAGTGACTTTACTATCTGGCTGCCAATTAGCCCTGCCGCTCCGGTGATAAGCACTTTCATCAGAATGTGACCGTTACTTTCTGCTTGAATTCGGTGGATTGATAAGGGGTTAGATTCAAGATGCTCTTACGTGATTTTCCACTTGTTTGAGTACTTGATGGTTCGATTGCGAAGGTACGGACTCTTCCAAACCAGGGAAAACCCTGAGAACTATTGAATTCAAGCCAGAACCAGGCGAAGTCTAAGTACTGCGATTCCCAACGCATTTCAAAGGTGAGGTTTTTCTCCTTGTTTATGACCCGATACCACTTTGGTCCAGCAAACTCTGAAAGCCAACCAAATACCCACAAATTACTTCCATTAGTTGGCAATTTGCTTACATCGAGATTACTGCCATTTTCATTTTTGATTAGTGGCCATTGATGAGTGCTGCCTGGTACGCCATGTGAGCTATCGCTCTCTTCATCCAGAGTGAACTTGGTAGCACTTGTTTCAATTGAAACTTCTCCATCGAGAAGAGTCCCACCAAAAGCTGGATGACTTGAGTAATCAAACTCAAGGTCGAGCGAACTTAAGTTTGTAATCTGATCCTTTATGGAGATTTGATTCTTCTCGAGTGAAATCTCTCTCTCGATTCGGACTGGAATCGAAATAAGATCGAGACTGATCCGGATGTGATGCGGGTGCGATTCCAAGACAGTCCATGTTGAAATCGCAGCTTCTCCGTGAAAACCAACTGGTGCGCCGTGAATCTCTCGTGGATGACCTGCATTCGGAGTAATCATCTGCCATCCACCACGATAGTGCTCCATCCAGTGTGCAACAGGATCCGATGTGAATGGTCGTTGTTCGCCCGTAATTACTCCTTCAGCTCGATCAGCCCACGGAGTCTTTAGTAGTATTTCTTGGTTTTTCGGTACTGTCTTAATCGAGAGAATATCTCCGCCAAATCCTGGATCGAGCACCAGTTCAAGATCGCCACTTTTCAGAGTTACATGTGTCATATGGCCCCCCTAAATTTTGATACCGGTACACCCGCAGTATCTGTTTGAAGTATAAATAGTGAGCCCGCCAATGGCTGTTGCACCAATTGTGATTCTGACAATCCTTTTCGCGCCGAGGTTACATAGAGCTTGCCATCTGCACCGAATGCACAACTAGATGGCTGTGCCACTGGGAAGAGATGCTCTGAAATGATTTTCCCTTGAGGAGAAATACGCAAAATTCGGCTGCCACCCCAGATCGCCAACCAGATACATCCATCAATATCGATTGCTAATCCATCAGGAATACCAGAGTCGATTGTGACCAACTCGCGAAATTTCGGTACAAAATCATCTGCTAAATCAAATTCGCTGACATAAATTTTATTGGTCATGCTATCTGCGAGGTACATCAAAGTATTTTCATGATTCCAGCCAAGGCCATTGGGTAAAGCCAGATTCTCCATCATGACTTTATTTGAATCTCGGCCATCCCAGCGATGCAATTTTCCAAGACCTGCAATGAAATCGTAATGGCAACTTCCGCCCCAAAATCTCCCGCGAGCATCACATTTAGCATCATTCATTCGATAGTGAGGATCGATAAGGAAAGGGTCTACTGGTACAAGTTCTCCGTCTTTAACCAGGCCAAATCCATTTTCATAAGCAACTGCATACCCCTTTGTTGAATCAATGGGCACTGCCGCACCAACCGATAAACCTAGAGAGATACTTTCGGTCTCTAGGTTCTTCAAGTTGGTCTGATAAACCAAACCTTCTGGGATATCCACCCAATGCAGATATTCACCATCGACTACTGGACCTTCGCCTGTATTTGCATCCCACTCTAAGAGCAGTTCTGGAATGTGTGCCACAGTTACTCCTCTCGTGAGCCCCGAAGGACTGCTCCAGTTTCGCGCACTTCAGCCAAAGTTCTATTTCCTGTTAACGCCATTGTATTTACGAAATCTCTGCGCATAAGTTCGATTACCTTTTCAACACCACGTTCACCATCTGCCATAACCCCATAGAGATAAGCCCGGCCAACAAAAACTGCCTTAGCTCCTAATGCAATTGCGGCATAGACATCTTGGCCCGACATAAACGATCCATCTATGAAGACATCAATTTTGTCACCAACTGCCGCTACAACTTCCGGCAAAATTTCGATAGGAACTAATCCGCGATCGAGTTGACGACTGCCATGGCTTGATAAAACAATCCCCTGCACACCCAAATCCACGAGCATTTTCGCATCAGCAACGTTCTGAACACCCTTGACAATAATTGGCCCATCCCAGGCGCTCTGCAACCACTTGATATCTTCATGTGAGATCGCGGGTGAGTAAATGGTATTTGATAGTTCGAGAAGGGATTTATTCCAGCCACGGAAGGCAGCAAATTCAAGCTTCTTCGTTGTAAAGAGATTGAGCCACCACATTGGCTTACGCGCAATCGCAAAGACTGTCGTAAGGCGAATACGTGGGGGAATCGTTAACCCATTACGCAAATCGCGTAGTCGAATCCCGCCTACAGTGGTATCAACGGTGAGGATTAGAGATTCAAAACCAGCTTCACGAGCCTGTTTGATAATAGCAACGCTATCTTCACGATTCTTCATTACATAAAGCTGGAACCACCGGCGGGAATCTGGGACCGCATCGGCAAGTTCTGCAGGTGAGACCGTTCCCATTGTTGAAAGCGAATAGATGAGGTTGTTCTTCGTTGCAGCAGATGCGACAGCTGGTTCACCAATATGGTGCATCAGACGCGTATAGCCGGTAGGTGCAAAAACAATAGGTAAATCAACTTTTTTACCGAAGATCACTTCAGACGGATCTACTTCTGAGACATCTCTGAGAATTCTTGAGTTAAATTGAACGCGGCGGATGGCACGTTGTGCGCGTGAATAACCGATTTCATCGAGTGCCGATCCTTCAACATAATCAAAGACAACTTTAGGTACGCGTTTCTTTGCCGTGCGCGCTAGATCTTCAACAGTCTGCGCCTTCAAAGTCGCACTCTTTCTGCGACTGAATGTCGGCAACTTCCAGTCAATCAAAGAGTAGAAGTAAGGAAGATTAGGTAGATTCCTCTTTGATCTAATCATGGTGGCAAAGTTTATCCTTGGCCTCTATTCTTTGGCTATGCCCAAGCGCGATGTAATTCCAGCGAAATTACCCTCCAATCAATTCGATCACTTCTATCGTGGCGGCAATCGCATCGGAGCTCTACGTCGTGGTCCGGGTGGTCCAATGCGTCCAGAAGAATGGATTGGCTCTGTAACAACACGCTTTGGCGAGAGCGAGCAAGGGCTTTCTCGTCTGCCTGACGGGCGATTTCTCAAAGATGCAATCGCTGAGAATCCAACAGCATGGTTGGGCCAGGAACATATTGATAACTTTGGATTGAGCATTGAAGTTCTTGTTAAATTACTTGATCCTGATCAGCGACTTCCGGTTCACTTTCATCCCAATAAAGCATTTGCAAGGCAGCATCTAGGACTCGATCATGGAAAGACAGAGGCGTGGATTATTTTGGAGTCACCAGAAGGTGCCGGGGTTGGTTTGGGATTTCACACAAAACAAGATAAGAGCGAACTCTTAAAGTTAGTTCAGAATCAAGATTCAAATGCGCTGCTTGCATCTCTTCGTCGTACAGAAGTAAAGGCAGGCGATGCAATTTTGGTTCCCGCAGGCGTTGCACACGCTATCGATTCAGGAATCTTTGTCCTCGAATTACAAGAGCCCACAGATTTATCAGCCCTCCTTGAATGGGAAGGCTTTGCAGTTGATGGAATCAAGGATGGGCATTTAGGTCTTGGTTTTGAAACTGTGACGGACGCACTTATGTTGGATCCATTGACTGACAATGATTTTGATTCGCTGGTTTTGCGTGATGTCTTTTCCAGCACGTCAATGCGTTCAATCTTGCCGCTTAAGGCGGATGGATATTTCAGAGCGCACTTGGCTCCGGGTGTCGGTGATTTTGAAGCAGGTTTTGCGATTGCGCTCGTTGTTAACGGTTCGGGGTCAGTCACATTTTCTGATGCACCAGAAATGGAAATTGCGCAAGGAGATGCTCTTGTTATTCCATATTCAGCTGGAAGTTACTCAATTTCCGGTGCACATGTTGTTATTTCACGCCCACCTGATGCGCAGCTAGCTAAAGTTGCGATCTAAGCGAAATTCTGGCGGAGACGGAGAGATTTGAACTCTCGAAGGGTTTAACCCCTTACCTCGTTAGCAGTGAGGCGCACTCGACCGGGCTATGCGACGTCTCCAAGTGTGAGGCAAGTCTACAACCTAATTACCGTTCCTTTCTACGCCATCTTCGCGCAAAGCGAGCAATAACTAGTGCAACAATTCCCAGGCCGATCCACTGCCAGACGCTGATCGGAAAAGGCTGATGCGCATCAAGTGGCGCATCAAGATCTGGGTTGGCACTTGTAATTTCTAATTCGCTAACGATCCCTGCATGATCGCTGGCATACGGTGCTTCTGTTCCGATTACTCGCGAAGTGATAACTTCAATACCGTTTCTTAAGAAGATGTAATCAAGGCGATCAGTAAACCCAGAGTAGTTTCCCATCTGCTTTGCTGCTTCAACACGATTACCATCTGGAGCAGTTAGAAGTGCATTCATCCCCCATGTGAAGGCTGTCGGATCACTTGCATCCGGGCCGGCATCACTGAATCCCGCATCGCGCATCAGTCGATAGGCGTTGCACCTTCTTTCACCAACTGCACACTGTTCATTCGCCGTTGGTTGCCCACCTGGGTTTGGCGCATCGACACCGCGTGGATCACGTGGGTCAGAATTGAAGTCACCCATCACGATTACTGGGGCTTTAGTTTTGCTAAGGTCTGTAATCAATTGTTTGGCCTGTAACGCAGACGTGGGAACGTCATTGTCACCAAAGAGTGATTCAAGATGTGTTGTCACAAAACGTGTAATGGTCGACCCAATTTTGATATCGGCCCAGGTGTACCCCCGGCGAATCTCCATTAAAGTAGGTACAACTTTATATATTGCTTCATACTCGGAATTACCCACCGCAAGTACATCTGCAGCCCGATCATTTTTTACAAGTAGAGCATCACCGATCTGAAAGCCACAGGCGGCTTTATCACTACCAAATAGTGGCTGGAAAGTCTCTGGATCTTTTACAGTTGTTAAAAATGGGATTGGCCCAATGGAATATCCGGGATTGAAAGCCCGCGTTCCTTGATGTTCGGCAATTACATATCTTCCGTCTAACGCCTTCAAGAGTTCTTCGGTGAAGTTGAAAACCTCTGTTTTTTTACTCCAGAAATGGGCTTTGCAATACCAAATGGTGGCCTCTTGTAGACCAATCACATCTGGTTTTTCACGGTTGATCTCTTCGACAAAGAGAGTGCTCCGCTTGGAAAAATCAGTTGCTCTCACCTGATCCCACATAAATTGAGCAGCGACTGGCATATCGGGGATGAGTTCGAGGGCAACACCAACATCTGCACCTAGGTAAAGGTTTCGTGACATCACAGTAAGTGTTGGGTTAGCAGCTGTGGCAGGAGGTGCGATCACGACAAGTGCTGTAATAAGCGAGACTATTTTCTTCATGGCTTGATATGAATCTTTGGGCCATCACCGATAGCGCCTGGACGCTTTCCAGCTAATACGAGATCACTTTCTTCAAGTGTAACAACGCTGGCAATGAGTGGGCGAGGGTCAACTGCTCGGCTGCTTAGCAATTTAATCGCACCATCAAGTCCAGGAGATCCACTTAAAATTCCAACTGCTGTGAGATCTTTCAATACAAGCGTGCGGCTATCGATCATGCTCGGTACACCTGCAATACCTATATACACAACCGTCCGGCCAGGTTCTAGTAGCTCCAATGCAATTGCGGGAACCTCTTTATTGTATGTCGCATCAATAATTGCGTGAATTGGGAAAGTTGGAATTTCATCGAAATGGTGGACCCCGCTAAATCCAAATTGTTGAGCAAATTCAATTGACCGCTCATCAACACCTATTACATGTACTTCGATTCCTCTATTCTGTGCAATCAGCGCGCAGAGCAACCCAATCGTTCCTGGGCCAAAGATCACAAGACGGTCGCCAGCTTTAAGTTTTGTTGCATCCACTGACCGAAGTGCATTTGCAGTAGGTTCAACCATCGCACCAAGTGCTGGATCAAGATCTTCAGGCAAGATGTGTGCTGAATGCACGGGAATCACCAACTGCTCAGCAAGTGCTCCTGGGTATCCATTGCGAATTCCTACTTCATCGCGATCATCGCAGAGGTGCTGATATCCGCTTATGCAGCGAGCGCACTTTTGGCAGCCAAGCATGGTGTCGCCTGTAATAAATTTTCCGATCCAAGATTTATCAACGCCCGAACCAACTTTGATAACGTGGCCGCACCATTCGTGGCCAATGCGAAGAGGATATTTCGCTTCTCCGCTACGTAGGTAGGCCATATCACCTTTAAAAAATTCGACATCGGTGCCGCAGATTCCTACGCGCACAATCTCTACTAGTAAATCATTTACGCCAACTTGTGGTGCATCTACCTCGATGACCGATCCAACATGTGGTCCGGTGATTACAAAGGCTCTCATCCGCAAATACCCCTAATGTGATTCGCGAGGCGTTGCAGAGCCGCTAGCACCGCGCAAGAAATCAA
>JBJTKU010000170.1:0-10801 GCA_046096605.1 Candidatus Planktophila sp.
GGCCTGCTTGTGGGCCTTTCTCTACTCAATTAGCCAGACGTTTACCGTTAGTTCATGCCCGTGAGATATTCTCTCGGGCATGACTATTTCTAGCGATAATCATACTGAAGCAAAGCCAAGCGTTCTCTTTGTCTGTGTCCATAATGCAGGTCGTTCACAGATGGCTGCTGGATTTATGACTCACCTATCGCAAGGTCGTGTAGAAGTTCTCTCTGCAGGTTCTGCACCGAAGGATTCAATTAATCCTGTTGCAGTCGAAGCGATGGCAGAGCTCGGCATTGATATCTCAAGTAACACCCCAAAGATTTTGACACCCGAGGCGGTGCAACAATCTGATGCAGTGATCACAATGGGCTGCGGAGATGCTTGCCCCTTCTACCCTGGAAAACGTTATGAAGATTGGGTACTTGATGATCCAGCCGGACAAGGAATTGAAAGTGTTCGAATTATTCGCGATGAAATCAAGGTGCGCGTCGAAAATCTACTTGCCGAATTGTTAGCCTAGCCACATGCAGATTCGCGCACACGTTGCAGAGTTCCTAGGAACCGCACTTATTACCGCCACAGTAATCGGCTCTGGAATCATGGCTCAAAGCCTTACTCGTGATGTTCTTCTCCAACTTTTTGTAAATACCTTAGCAACTGTTTTGATCTTGGGACTTGTTATCTGGTTGTTAGCCCCTGTAAGTGGCGCTTATTTCAATCCCGTCGTTCTCTTGGTTGCATTTATTCGCAGAGAACTCTCTGCACTGCATCTTCTTACTTTTTCATTCGTACAAGCTGCAGGAGCGGCCTCTGGAGCAATTCTGGCCCACGCTCTCTTTAACAGAGCCCTGATTGCCCCATCCACCTTTGAGCGAGCCGGTAGCTGGTTATTCCTCAGCGAAGTTGTGGCAACAGCGGGATTGATCACAACGATCTTTATTGCAAAGAATCAAGGTCGTGGCGATAACGTTTTCTGGTTGGTCCCAATGTGGATCGGCGGAGCGTATATATTCACTTCATCGACAAGTTTTGCTAACCCTGCAATCACTTTAGGAAGATCTCTCACTAATTCCTTTGCAGGGATTGCAATCGCATCCGTTCCGGTTTTTATCGCCGCACAGTTACTTGGTGCACTTCTCGGTCACGCCTTAGCAAATCTTCTGGTACCTGTCGCAAAAGAAGAGCAGTAGCTACTTACTTCTGAATTCGATATCGCGCTTTTTCATCTCTGCAACAAGAATGCGAATAGCGTTAGGTCCAACTCCGTGAAGTTCTTTGAGCGCGCTCAGCGAAGCCTTACGCAAATCAGATAGTGCGTAATAACCTTCATCAATAAGTGCGCGTCTGGCAGGTGCACTAATTCCGATTGCAACCCATTCTTGATCGACTTCAGCGTAGGCATCGAGATTGACTTCACCACGAGTGACCGCGCATTTGCTGGCAGCTTTCTCTGCGCGACGGGCAGCAGCTGCTTTCATTGCCTCTGATTGAAGTTTCTTGACTTTGGCGCGCGATGGTTTAGCCATAATTTTCTACCTCAGATCAACACACTTCTAGGTGTCGTTGTCGTGCTGGTGCGGGAGGTGGGACTTGAACCCACACGTCCGAAGACACAGGTTCCTAAGACCTGCGTGTCTGCCATTTCACCACTCCCGCAAAAGAGCCGCTGTCTTGCTTTAACTCGTACAGTCACAGAATTGTTATTTAAATCCTGTGGCTATTGGACAAGGTTACGGGTAAGTTCGCCATTGGTAAAACCGAGCACGACCAATCCATCGGCCCCACGAGATTACGGGAGATATTCATGTCAGTTACGCCAACACCTGCAGATAAGTTCACCTTCGGCCTCTGGACCGTTGGCTGGCAGGCTCGTGACCCATTCGGTGATGCCACTCGTGACGCGCTAGACCCAGTACGCAGCGTCAATGAGCTTGCATCACGCGGTGCCTACGGTGTGACCTTCCATGATGATGACCTCATCCCATTTGGGAGCGATGACTCATCACGTCGTGGCCATATCGATCGCTTTAAGAAGGCACTTGCCGAAACCGGCATGAAAGTTCCAATGGCAACTACAAACCTATTTACCCACCCAGTATTTAAAGATGGTGCATTTACCTCAAATGATCGCGATATCCGCCGTTATGCAATTCGTAAGGTGATGCGCAACATTGAACTTGCAGTTGAACTTGGCGCACAGACCTATGTCTGTTGGGGTGGCCGCGAAGGCGCTGAATCCGATGGCGCAAAGGATGCATATGTAGCACTCGATCGTTTCCGCGAAGCATTTGATATCCTTGGAGAGTTCGTTACCGATAACGGGTACGACATCAAATTTGCACTCGAGCCAAAGCCAAATGAGCCACGTGGCGATATCTTCTTGCCAACAATTGGACACGCGCTCGCATTTATTAATTCACTCGATCGCCCAGAGCTAGTTGGACTTAACCCAGAAGTTGGCCACGAGCAGATGGCAGGTTTGAACTTCGTACACGGTATTGCGCAAGCACTCTGGCACGGAAAGCTCTTCCATATCGACCTCAATGGTCAGCACGGTCCAAAGTACGATCAGGATCTTGTCTTCGGACACGGTGATCTCAAATCAGCCTTCTTCCTCGTAGATCTTCTTGAAAGTTACAAATACGCAGGTCCTAAGCACTTTGATTACAAACCCGCGCGTACCGAAAGTGATAAAGGCGTTTGGGAATCAGCGACAGCAAATATGCGCACATATCTGCTTCTCAAAGAGCGTGCACTTGCGTTCCGCAGCGATCCACGTGTCATTGCGGCGATGAAGGAATCCAATATTCCGGGTCTTGCGCAGCCAACACTTGCTGCTGGTGAAACTTGGAAGTCATTGCAGACTGATGAAAACTTTGATGTTGAGGCTGCTGGCGCACGTGGTTATCACTATGAGGCACTGGATCAATTGGCTCTTGAGCACCTCATGGGAGTGAAGGGCTAAACCCTTCTCTCATGCGCTTTACCAACGGATTCTGGCTACTACGCGAAGGCGTGCGCGCTTACTACGGTAAGACCGCCCATCGCATAGATTGCACAGATTCTGGTCTGACGATTTTTTCACCTAGCAAAGTGATTGCAGATCGTGGAGACACTCTCAATATTCCATTGATTACTACGCGCCTTCACTCTCCGATGAAGAACATCATCGGTATGAAGGTCACCCACCACGAAGGTGGGATAGATCGAGGCCCACACTTTGAATTAGCTTCAGATGGCAGCGCGCTACATGTGGCGCAGAATGCCTCAACATATTCAGTATCAAATGGGGACCTCACTGCAACCATTACCGAAGGTAAACCTTTCTGCCTGGAAGTCAGTGCCGAAGGAAGAGAACTCACTAGAGTTGCAGATAAAGGTATTGCCTGGATGAACCATAATGGTGATCCATTTATCAATATCCAGCTCAATCTTGCAGTTGGCGAATTGGTCTATGGCCTCGGAGAACATTTCACGCCCTTTGTGAAAAATGGCCAAGTTATTGATATCTGGAATGAGGATGGCGGTACCGCCTCCGAACAGGCTTATAAGAACATCCCTTTCTATCTGACCAATCGCGGCTATGGTGTATTTATCAATCACACCGGCAAAGTCAGCCTAGAAATTGGAACCGAAGTTGTCGATAAGGTTCAAATTTCTGTCCCGGGCGAAGAGCTTGAGATCTTCTTTATCTACGGTGCAAATCCACGAGAAATTATTAAGCGTTACACCGATTTTCTTGGTAAGCCTGCGAAAGTTCCTGAGTGGTCTTTTGGTCTCTGGCTCTCCACATCATTTACAACTAATTACGATGAGGCAACAGTCAACTCTTTCCTAGATGGAATGGCAGAGCGAAAGATTCCGGTTAGCGCTTTTCATTTCGACTGTTTCTGGATGAAGGAATTTAGTTGGAGTGATTTTGAGTGGGATAGCGCGGTCTTTCCGGACCCAGCTGGGCTCATTAAACGGTTGCACGACAAGGGTTATCGAGTCTGCGTCTGGACCAACCCTTATATCGCCCAGATGTCATCACTCTTTCCTGAAGCGAAAGAGAAGGGTTACTTAATCAAGCGCCCCGATGGCAGCGTATGGCAATGGGATCTCTGGCAACCTGGAATGGCGATTGTTGATTTCACCAATCCTGAAGCATGCGCTTGGTTCCAATCAAAGCTACAGAAACTTATCGATATCGGCGTTGATTCATTTAAGACCGATTTCGGCGAGAGAATTCCAACGGATGTGGTCTATAGCGATGGTAGTGATCCGCAGTTGATGCATAACTTCTATCCGTACTTGTATAACAAGACAGTCTTCGACTTACTCCAACGCAAGCCGAATAAAGAAACTGTTGTCTTTGCACGATCTGCAACAGCTGGCTGTCAGAAATTTCCGATCCATTGGGGCGGAGATAACGAATCCACTTTCGAATCGATGGCAGGAACTCTGCGCGGTGGTTTAAGCATGGCCTTATCTGGCTTTGGCTATTGGAGCCATGACATTGGTGGATTTGAAGGTACACCTAACCCTGATGTCTTTAAACGTTGGGTTGCCTTCGGTCTTCTCTCATCGCATTCGCGTTTACACGGCAGTGGTTCTTATCGTGTCCCATGGTTGATCGATGACGAGGCAAGTGTTGTCACCAAATTCTTCACCGACTTAAAGATTTCCTTGATGCCGTATATCTTGAAAATGGCAGAGATTGCCCATGTACAAGGCGTGCCAATGATGCGGCCGATGATGATGGAATTTCCCGAAGATCCCAACTGCCTCTACCTCGATCGCCAATATATGTTGGGTGAATCAATTCTTGTGGCACCGATCTTTAACTCTGAAGGAGTTGCAGATTTCTATCTCCCTGAAGGCTCTTGGATTTCCTTGATTACCGGCGAATGCGTTGAAGGGGGCAATTGGCGTAGCGAAAAGCATGGCTACACATCACTTCCCTTATACGTGCGCGCCAGCACCCTTACTCAAAACGGGGCGGAATTGAACCCTCTGTTGAAACAGTAAGCGCTGACCATGTGGCAGCAAGTGCCATCGCATCAGCGTTGAGCACACCGTGGACGGCTAAAGAGTGAAGCAAGCCTGATAAGAATGCATCTCCAGCACCAGTTGTATCGACCACATCAACGGTGTGAGCAGGTTGGAAATGCGACCCGCGAGCTCCATACAGGGTTGCACCATGCGCGCCATCTGTGACCACAATGTATGTGAAGCGTTTCAAGGCATCTTCAATCGAGTAATCTCCAGAGAAGTCTTCACGCGAACCAATCAGGTAATCAGCCGATTTCACGGCTAGATCAGTTAAGGCGGCAGAACCAACAACAGTGATTGCACCAAGACTCTGGGCAAATTCCAAATCTGAAAGGAAGTGGCTGCGCCAAATAACAAAGACTGCGATGTCATTACCTTTGATTGGTTTACCGACAAGTGAAACTTGATCTAGCTTGTCATCTGAGATTACGACTATGGTGCGTTCACCATCTGGCGCAACAGAAATTGCGACGTGCGATGGAGGACCTGTAATCACCGGTACATAGAGTCGGTGTATCTGTGAAGATTTCAAGTGCTCATCTAGTTGGGCACTTAATTGGTCGTCACCGATGTAGCTCACGAAATTTACTTGGGTACCCGTTGTAGCAAGGGCAATTGCAACATTAGCTCCGGTGCCACCTGGACGTTCAATGGTTCTTCCATCGTGGTACTGCACGCTATCCCAGGCGACAGGACCGACTACCCAGACAGTACAGTTGCGTTTGCGGTAGATAATTTCCAGTGCCTTTTTAGCAGAAGAGATTTCACTCCACATCACTTGATTGACCCACGGAATCGAATAGAAGTGATGAGAAGCGGGAAAACGCAATGAAACAAGGGCCCCAGAGAGCGCACTGACCGTGTCGGTATCGCCTCCCTTTCTACATGCAGCCAAATATGCATCTTCAACAGTTGTGCAGGTGCGCACTATTTCAATCACTGCCTTCAAGGTGTGCAGTGGATCAAGTGATATCTGCAACCTTGGGTCAAATTCAATTGATAGATAATCGTCGTAGCCAATCGCCTTAGCCTCAGCGTGCGCAACTGTGGAAATGTCGGCAGTTGGGTTCTCAAGAAGAACGGCAAAGAGTTTTGATGCAATCAAAGATGTAGCTACAGCGCGATCATGTGAATGAGTTGCACGCGCAATCTCAGATACCCATTGGCGACGATTGAGATCATCATCTGCCTTAAAAGCCATTCCCAGAAGCGCAGTGCGCATCATGGCGCCATTGGAGTTGCCGATGAAATGTATTTCAGATTCCTTCACCGGAAGTCCTACTGCCGCTCTTGTTGTTGGCCCTAGTCCACGCAGAACGGGCAAGTTCTCTTTAAGGAGCTCCACAAAACGTTCTCTAGCCAGCACAGGCGTCTCTACAGCCAATGATTGGATCGAGAGTAGGGTCAATAAGGTGTCATCGCTTACGCCACCCAAGGGCCAATCTGCAATCTCACTTAAGTGGCTCTTAACTGTGTAACTCTCTTTAAATTCATATTGCACTCCGAATGCATCACCTGCCGCATAGGCAAAGAGAGCGGTTGCAATACCTACCTGCACCTGTTCATCAATTGGCGAGCAGAAAGATTCTGGAAAGAGGAAAGAGCCGGCAAAATCTGCCAGCTCTTTCCTTAGAGAGTCGAACACTTACCGCGCCGTAGAAGATCTCTTACGTGAGACGGCGTCAACTGTTGCAGCCAGAATCAAAACTCCACCAGTTACGAGGAAGTTGATACCTGCTGGAAGGCCAAGTAGGCCAAGACCGTTATCGATAATTGCGATAACGAGAGCTCCAACTGCAGCATGAATCAATCTTCCACGGCCACCGAAGAGACTCACGCCACCTACAACAGCTGCGGCAACGCCAGAGAGAACTATCGACTTACCAGCAGTAGCTTCGACGGCACCGATACGGCTTGCATTGAAGATTCCTGAAATAACTGCCAAGAATGAACAGAGCATAAAGGCGATGATGCGTACCTTGACAACTTTGATTCCTGAGCGACGGGCAGCCTCTGGATTTCCACCTACAGCGTATAGGTGTCGACCAAAGAGTGTGCGATCGAGAAGAAGCGTTCCCATGAAGAGCACTGTTATCGCGATTGGAACAACGATCGGAACGCCGCTGATCTCTTTCATCGATGTGCTGCGATTGAGGTTAAGCATTGCGACAAGTGCTGCACCAAGGACGCCCACGATTGCAAGCTTTGTATACATCAGCGAGATAGGACGATTGGCTAGGCCACTACGAGTACGAACTGCTCTGTCATAGAAATTGAGGGCGGTCATGGTTGCCAGGGCTATAGCGAAGAATCCCCATCCCATCCACGCAGGCAAATTGTCGTTCATGATTGCTTTGATCTCAGGGACTTCAATTCGGTAAAGACCACCATCTCCAAGGAGTGCAAGCTGGAGACCTTGGAAACCAAGGAAGAGACCCAAAGTCACAACGAAGGATGGAACTCCAACTTTAGCTACGAAGAAACCGATAATTGCGCCGATGATAATGCCGCAAATAAGACCTGCAAGGATTGATACACGCCAATCAATTCCACCCTTATTCGTCATGAGGATGAAGAGAGCCATTGCTACACCAGATGTGACACCGGCAGAGAGATCGATTTCGGCTAGCAAGATGACAAAGACCAAAGCCATCGCCAACATCATGAGTGTGGCTGTCTGGGTCAAAAGATTTGCGAAATTTCCTTGAGTGAGAAAGTAAGGATTTAGTACTGAAAAAAGGATCGTGAGGAAGAAGAGCGAGAGCACTGAAGGAAGTGCACCCATTTCGCCACCTTTTACGCGTGCAACATAAGCATCAATCTGCTGACGGACGTTTCCTTCGTGACCTGAACCAATTGTGACGCTCATGCTTCGTCTCCCATTGTGCGTGCTCCGGTGATGTATTGAACGACATCCAGATGATTGGTCTCTGAGGCCTTCAACGTTGCAACCATTTTGCCAAGATAGAGAACGGCAATGTCATCTGCGACCTTAAAGACATCTTGCAGGTTGTGGCTGATGATAATGACGGCAACGCCAGAATCGGCAAGACGCCGAACAAGGTTGAGAACTTGTTCGGTCTGTGCAACACCAAGGGCTGCAGTTGGCTCATCGAGAATGACAAGCTTTGCATTGCGAAGCACAGAGCGAGCGATCGCAACTGTTTGGCGCTGGCCACCTGAGAGAGAGGCAACCTTTTGACGAACAGATTTAACTGTACGAACAGAGAGACCTGTAAGAGTCTTTGACGCCTCAAACTCCATCTGTGGCTCATTGAGCGTGATGCCTGACATGGTCTCGCGCCCTAAGAACATATTTTGGACGATATCTAGATTTTCACAGAGAGCGAGATCCTGGTATACGACTTCAATTCCAAGCGCAGCCGCTGAGCGCGCACTAGAAAGAGTTACTTCTTGCCCTTCAAATTTAACGACTCCGTCGTCGTACTGCTGAACTCCCGCTAAACCTTTGATGAGTGTTGATTTTCCCGCACCATTATCTCCAACGAGTGCGGTCACACGTCCTGCGTAAGCGGTGAAGTTAATTCCCTTAAGAACATCTACCGGACCAAAACTTTTGGTGATTCCGATGAGTTCGACGATCGGCGTCTGCGATGTCATGAAAACCCTTTCAAAGAATGTTGATTTCTCACTTGCGACTACTGCCTTACCTGCGTAAAAGCCTCCGCGCCGGCACTAATGCACCGGCGCGGAGGTCTTTACATTACTTAATTAAGCAGTTACGCCGAATTCGTCACATGCTGCCTTAACAGCATCTGTACAAACTTCTTCGTACTTAGCATCTCCTGCAGCAATAACATCCTTAACCTGAGCCTGTCCGACTGAGTTAGGTGTTACAGCGATGTAAGGAGTTCCGTCAGCAAGTGTCTTATCAGCTGTTGGCTTCTCACCATTAAGGAGAGCAATCGCCAAATCTGATGCAGCTGTTGCGATCAGTGTGTATGGCTTCCAAACAGTTGTTGTCTGCTTACCGAGAAGAACATTCTGGAGACCAGCTGGTGATGCATCCTGTCCTGAAACAGGAACCTTCAAGCCAGCCTTATCAAGAATTGTGATGATGTTTGCAGCGTTGTTGTCGTTTGGTGCAAGAACTGCATCAACCTTTCCTCCAACTGCTGTAAGTGCCTGCTCGAACAATGTTCCAGCCTTTGCGCCATCCCATGTTCCAGCCATTTCGAAGATTGGCTTAACGCCAGCTGGCTGTAGAACTGAAAGTGCTCCGTCATAGAACATCTTTGCATTTCCATCTGTTGGATCTCCCTGACCATAGATAACACGGGCAGTCTTTGGATCCTTACCAGCTGCTGCTAGACCATCAAGAATTGCCTGACCCTGAAGTGCTCCGACTGACTCGTTGTCGAATGACACGTAGTAGTCAGCACCTTCGATTGGGCGGTCGTAAGCGATAACAGGAATTCCTGCTTCCTTAGCTGACGCTGCAACCTGGATACCAGCACCCTGGTAATCAACAAGGATCATGACACCGCAACCCTTTGTGAGCATCTGCTCAGCAATTGTTGCGTACTTAGCTGTGTCGCCTTGTGCGTTCTGAATATCTGTTTCAAATCCTGCACCTGTAAGTGCTGAATCCATTGCTGGACGATCTCCATTTTCCCAACGTGCAGATGACTCTGAGTCAGGAAGGATCATGCAAGCACGCTTTCCTGCTGAATCATCGCTACTTGAGCAACCTGAGATCAAAAGTGCTGCTGATGCTGCAATCGCACCAGCAATAACTAAACGGCGCTTTGCCATATGTTTTTACCTTTCGAAAGGTGTTCTCGCCCCTGGCCAAAACTATTTTGGCCAGACATGAGGGCACGAACAGAGCCGAGCGTATTGGCTTACCCCCTATCAGGTCACTACCCAATAGGTCACGATTTGATAAACGCATGAGAGCGCTGTGAACAGGTAACCTTGCCTCATGTCCACCCAAACTCAATTAGAAGCCCTTGCAGCAGCTATTTCCGCTGCTATCGGTGCGGCAATTGAGCGTGGCGATTTACTGGGAACGATTCCAGTAACCATCCCGCTAGAGCGGCCGAAGAATCGAGACCACGGAGATTACGCCACCTCGGTCGCTCTCCAGTTAGCCAAGCCTGCTGGATTGTCGCCACGCGCTGTTGCAGAACTTTTACAGTCAGATTTGCTTGCCCTCGATGCCGTCAGCGATGTTGAAATCGCTGGCCCTGGCTTTATCAACATCACCCTCAACCGATCAAGCCAAGCCGAACTTGTGCGAACCATTCTCGCAACCGCAGGTACGTATGGTGTGGGCAGTGCTCTCACCGGAGTATCAATTAATCTTGAATTTATTAGTGCAAACCCAACGGGGCCATTACACCTTGGACATACACGTTGGGCAGCAGTTGGTGATGCTCTTGGCCGCGTACTCACAGCTGCGGGCGCAAAGGTCACTCGTGAGTATTACATTAATGATCGCGGCAATCAGATGGATCTCTTTGGAAAGTCTGTAGAAGCGGCCGCTCTTGGCCAACCGATTCCAGAAGATGGATATCAAGGTGGTTACATCAACGATTTGGCTGATGTCGTCATTGCAGAGAACCCAGGTATTAAAGATCTCGCCGCAGATGTGCGCTACCAATATTTCCGTGAAGCTGCCTACAAGGTGCAGTTGGCGCAACAACAAAAAGTGCTCGATACATTTAACACGCACTTTAATGCCTGGGTTTTCTGCAACGACGACATCGGCCAAATCGTTGATGTAACCACCTTGATATCCATCTTCTGGAATCGGTTG
>JBJTKU010000171.1:0-3159 GCA_046096605.1 Candidatus Planktophila sp.
GGTGCACCACTTTTCTTACTTACTGTTGCAGGTCTTGCTCGTGCGATCCGCGCCATTACAATTTCGACAGATCCGATTCATCAAGCCGTGATCGATGCATGTCGCATACATCCTTTGATGGTTGCTGGTGTGAGTCGATTAACAACAGAGATGATGCAGAACGTCCCAGGGCTCTTTATGAAAGATGGTGCAGAAGCGGTAGAAGTTGCTTCATTGGTTGATGGTCGCACCTTTGTCTTTAAGGTCAGTGATGGATCACTTCGACCTTTTCGTACCTTGACACATGCTTGTTTGAAATCTTTCGGGGTAGATAGCCCCTTTGAGCCTGAAAAGGTGATGGGTGGGCCGCGGGTCATCGGCACTATTCGCGCAACCTTCTAATTAGTTCTACCCTTTACATATGAATCCGCGTATTGCCACCTTGATGGTGCATACATCACCCCTGGATCAACCAGGTGTTGGTGATGCTGGCGGCATGAATATCTACGTTGTTGAATCGGCGCAACGTATGGCTGCAATGGGTGTGGCTGTCGATATCTTTACTCGTCGCCATGATCCAGATCTTGCCGACATTGTTGAAGTCTCAGATGGTGTGCGCGTACGCCATATCAATATCGGTGCTTGCAATCTTAAAAAAGAAGAGTTGCCATCAATGATTCCAAATCTTTCGACAGCTTTTTCAAATATTTTAGAAAATGAAAAGTACGACGTATTGCACTCGCACTATTGGATCTCTGGAAAAATTGCGATGCCTGCAGCCAAGAAATTTGGTATTCCACTTGCCCACACCATGCACACAATGGCGCGAGTAAAGAATATGAATCTGGCAGAGGGTGAAACCCCCGAGCCGATGATTCGTGTGCAAGGTGAGACGCAAGTTGTTGCTGCAGCCGATGCACTGATTGCAAATACCGATGCCGAAGCTGCCAGCTTGGTATCTCTCTATCAAGCCTGCCCAGATAACGTCAGTGTTGTAAGCCCTGGCGTTGATCTCTATACATTTACCGCAGGATCTGGTCGCAAGAGCGCCCGAGAACATGTTGGTCTTCCTCACGATGCACACGTTCTGGCATTTATCGGAAGAATTCAGCCACATAAGGGACCAGAAGTTTTGATTCGTGCTGTGGCAGAGATGCTCCGCCATTCACCGCATCTTCGCCCCAAGTTGATCACTCTAATTATGGGTGGTGCTTCAGGAGGCGGACTTGGTGAAGTAGAGCGGCTAAAAGATTTAACGAGTTGGCTTGGAATCAGTGATGTCGTTCGTTTTCTTGATCCGGTATCTCGCGCCGAACTTCCTCAGTGGTATCGCGCAGCAGATTTAGTCTGCGTTCCAAGTTATTCCGAAAGCTTTGGGCTTGTAGCACTCGAAGCACAAGCGTGTGGAACACCAGTTGTCGCAACGGCTGTCGGCGGTCTGCGCACAGCAGTGGCTGACGGTATCTCTGGCGTCCTTGTCGATGGCCACGATCCACGTGCTTGGTCTTCAGTTTTGGCTCGTTTGCTGCAAGAGCCACAGCGCCGAGTCTTGTTAGGTATGGGAGCTATTGAACATGCATCGCACTTTGGTTGGGATGCAACTGCGCGCGGAACGCTTGATATCTACGATCGCATCATTGCCAATACTGCATCTGTACGCAAAATAATTGGATAGCGATGGCACATAACACCGTCAATCTCATAAAGAATTTTCTCGATCAACAAGGCCTTGAATACGATCATCCATCTGAACATACATTTCTTGTTTCACTTCCTGGCCAAACTAAGCTAGCCACACATTGCGCACTAATTGTTGGCGATCACACTCTGAGTATTAACGCATTTGTAATTCGCAAGCCTGACGAGAACGCTGGTGATGTACATGCGTGGTGTATGGCAAAGAATGCCTCAATGTATGGCATCGCATTTGCCACCAATGAACTTGGCGACATCTATCTTGTGGGACGCCTTCCAATAGATGCGGTCAATGAAGTCGAACTTGATCGCTTACTTGGGTCTGTTCTGCAATATGCCGATAATGCATTTAATCCGTTGCTAGAGCTCGGATTTGCAGATGCAATAAGGCGCGAGTGGGCATGGCGCGTAAGTCGCGGAGAATCACTTGCAAACCTGGATGCTTTTAAGCACCTTATTTAAGTATTCTCGTTTTCTCCTTTAAGATGCAGCCATGAATCTCATCCTCCTGCGCCACGGCGAATCTGAATGGAATGCCAAGAACCTTTTCACTGGTTGGGTCGATGTCAGACTTTCAGCCACAGGTGAGGCAGAGGCGAAACGCGGTGGCACGTTGTTAGCTGAGCGCGGTCTCTTGCCAGATGTTGTTCATACCTCTCTCCTGCGTCGTGCGATTACGACATCGCAATTGGCACTTGATTCTTGCGATCGCCACTGGATTCCCGTAAAGCGCTCATGGCGCTTAAATGAACGTCATTACGGGGCGCTGCAAGGAAAAGATAAGGCACAGACCTTGGCTGAGTACGGCGAAGAGCAATTTATGCTTTGGCGCCGCTCATTTGATGTGCCACCTCCACCTATTGAAGATGGTTCTGAGTACTCACAAGATGGTGATCTTCGTTATAGCGATCTCGGTGCAGATCTTCCACGCACTGAATGTTTGAAAGATGTCGTGGCGCGCATGTTGCCTTACTGGCACGAATCAATCGTTCCTGACCTTAAGGCTGGGAAAACAGTTCTTGTTACAGCACACGGTAATTCACTTCGCGCGCTAGTTAAGCACCTTGATGGAATTAGCGATGATGAAATTGCCGGATTAAATATTCCAACTGGAATTCCGCTGCACTATTCACTTAATGCAGATCTGACACCACTAGTTAAAGGTGGAGAGTATTTAGATCCAGCTGCTGCAGCAGATGCAATTAAAGCGGTTGCGAATCAGGGAAAGAAGTAAATCTTAGGCAGTTGGTTTCTGTTCTGATGCGTATTCGCCCTTAACAAGGAAGTAGACGCGTCGAGCAGTTGAGACTGCGTGATCTGCACAGCGCTCGTAATAACGACCAAGCAGAGTCATATCGATCGCTGTTTCGATTCCATGTGACCATGCATCATCGAGCAATATTGTAAAGAGCTGGCGATGAAGTCGATCCATTTCATCATCGTCATCTTCTAACTCAACCGCTGCCTTAAGATCTTGAGTCTTGA
>JBJTKU010000172.1:0-5484 GCA_046096605.1 Candidatus Planktophila sp.
GTAGGTTTCTTGCGCTCCAGCCAGATGGGATTTTCTGTAGCGCTAGTCCGCGACCGCTCTTTGTATCACTCATCTCGTGATTCCCATTTCCTAATTCAATTCTCTCAACTTTTATTTGTGGTGCTAGTTGGTGGAGCTAGTAGGTGGAGCTAAGGGGACTTGAACCCCTGACCCCCTGCATGCCATGCAGGTGCGCTACCAGCTGCGCCATAGCCCCGTATTTCGTGGTGCACTCTATCGCAGTAATTGCACGAGCGAGAAATTAATTCTCCGCCGATCCCGATTCAACGCCCAAGAGTTCTTCTGGAATGCTGCCTGCATTATGTTCTTCAAGATACCAGCCCTTATTTGGGCTCTGTGCCAATAGTGACCAGGAAGCATTTGATAAACCACCAACTTTTGCCCAGTGGGTCAAAGGTAGTTGTAGGTAATCTCCTATGATGCAACGTGCAGTGCCACCATGTGTTGCCACTACCAAAAGTTGTTTCGTCTTGTCTGCAAGAGCCTCTGTGATTGCAGCTCGAGCACGCGATGCGACTTCACTACGACGTTCACCGACTACACCTGCTGGGTTATCCTCGCCATCAATCCACTTTACAAAGTTTTCAAAATCTTCCTCGCGGTTCTGAGCTCCGGTCTTACCTTCCCAATTTCCTCCATTAGTTTCACGAAGGCGTACATCGATTGAAACGTTGAGGTTTACTATTTCGGCAAGTGTTTGGGCAGTCTTACGTGCTCGCATTAAGTCACTTGAAATAATCGCAGTTGGTTCCATCCCCGCAAGGATCTCTGCAGCATGGCGTGCTTGATATTCACCTAGTGCATTTAAAGGAATATCCGAGTGTCCCTGGAAACGATTAGCTACATTCCAATCGGTTTGTCCATGGCGCCACAGAAGGATGCGATTACCTGCCATCGGCAGCCATCTCCTTGTGAACCTCTAGCTCAATCTTTGGGCAGTCATTCCACAAGCGATCGAGCATGTAGTACTTTCGTAACTCGCTGCTTTGGATATGTACAACGAGATCTGAATAATCCAAAAGGATCCATTCTTCGCTGCCTTCACGGCGAGCAGGCTTTTCTCCGACCTGGCGGAGCTTTTCTTCAATTTCATCTGCGATCGAATCTACCTGGCGAACGTTTGCGCCTGTAACAATGAGGAAGACCTCGCTCAGTACCAATTGATCAGAGAGATCGAGTGCGACCATTTCTGTGGCTAACTTATCTGCCGCTGCGCGGGCTGCGATCTGAGTTATGGTGAGTGCGCTCTGGCTAGCTGCCATAGAGATGATGCTCCTTGATGTATTGGGCGACTGAAGGTGAGTACTCTCTCGAAGATCCTGCGCGGATACCAGTTGAGGCAACATCTAAGGCTGCGATATCTAGACCCACCTGACTTTGTGAGCCGGGACGTTCAATAATGATAAATGTGACCAGCTTTTTCAGATCTTCTACGCGATGCCACTGATCTAATTTTTCATAGGCATCGCTTCCAATAATCAGATGATACGTATCGTCAGGATAGTTTTGCGCGACCGCTTCTACAGTATCGATGGTGTAGCTAGGTCCATCGCGCAAAATTTCAATCGGATTTACCTCGACACGAGATGAGATATCTGAAGGTAGATCCTTTACCGCTGCCTCGCACATTGCACGACGGGCAGATCCTGTTGCAACGGGTTGCTGTTCACGCAAACGTGGTTGCCCTGCCGGAAAAATGATGATCCGATCGACGATATCGCGACGCAAGAGCTGAGTGATTACATGCATGTGACCTATGTGAATGGGATCAAATGTCCCGCCATATAGACCCAGTCTTGCCAAAAGATTTACTTATCTAGGCGTAGTACGAGATAGAGAAGTACGGCAAAGATACCGAATGTAAACGCGCCGAAGACATATGGTGGCACAGGAAGTTCGCGAAGGACCTCGTTAGCAACAGAAATCATGAGGTGATACTACTACTTACCGCCCAGCAATAAGGCATCGAAAGCTGCCTCATCTATGATGGTAACGCCGAGTTCTTGCGCCTTAGCTAACTTGGATCCGGGGTCGCTGCCGACTAATACATAATCTGTCTTCTTAGAGACTGATGTAGATGCTTTACCACCATGAGCTGTGATCGTCTCAGCAATTGAATCGCGAGTGTACTTTTCTAATCCTCCTGTAACTACGATGGTAAGACCAGCCAACGTTTGCGGGTGTGCGATTCCTGCCACAGCCTCCATGACAACACCATCGCGTGCCCACTTGCTCACAATTGCCTGATGCCAATCAACTGCAAACCATTCAACGATAGAGTGCGCAATCGTGTCGCCCACACCGTCGATATCGGCAAGGGTTTGGGCCGATGCTTCCGAAATCTTTCCCAAAGACCCAAATGTTGTCGCAAGTGCTTGTGCGGCGGTAGGCCCAACGTGACGAATTGATAGAGCGACGATGACGCGCCACAGAGGTCGAGACTTCGCCTCGTTAAGTGCGGCAAGTAATTTCTCCACATTTTTTCCCGCTTGGCCATCCTTTTTGGTAAAGAAGGCAGAACGTGAGAGTTTCTCTTCTGTAAGTGCGAAGAGATCTGATTCATCTTCAATAATGCCATCATTAAGTAGGGCAACAGCTGCTTCATATCCCAAGACATCAATATCTAACGCAGCACGTGATCCGATGTAGTAAATGCGTTCACGTAGTTGAGCCGGACAGGTTCGCGCATTGGGACAGCGGATATCTACATCGCCCTCGCTGAGAGCACGAAGCTCGCTGCCGCATTCAGGACATTGTGTTGGCATAACAAATGCCCGCTCTGAACCATCTCGCTTTCCAACAACTGCTCCGAGAACTTCAGGGATGACGTCACCGGCCTTACGAATGATGACTGTGTCTCCGATTAAAACGCCTTTTCGTTCGATCTCTTCTTGGTTATGCAATGTGGCGTTGGTAACGGTTGAACCTGCGACCTTGACCGGTTCCATAAATGCAAACGGTGTCACTCGACCGGTGCGCCCAACGCTTACCTTAATATCTAAAAGTTTTGTCGTTACTTCTTCTGGTGGATATTTATAGGCAATCGCCCACTTTGGCGCGCGAGATGTAAAGCCAAGCACTTTCTGTGATGCAATTTCATCAACTTTAATCACGACGCCATCAATCTCGTGTTCAACATCATGGCGATGCTCGTTGTAATGTGCAATGAACTTTTCAACATCTTCGCGCGTTGTCACGACGCGGAAACGATTGCTGGTTGGAAGCCCTAACCCTTTGAGAAAATCGTAAGCTTCCGATTGGCTGGAAAAGTTGCCACCAACATGAGCGCCAATGCAATGGACCACAACACTTAGTGGACGAGAGGCCGTCACACGCGGATCTTTCTGTCGTAGAGATCCAGCTGCTGCATTACGAGGATTAGCAAAGAGTTGCTTGCCGGCTTCTTCCAGCGATTCATTGAGTTCGTTGAAGGCTGCAATTGGGAAAAAGACTTCACCACGTACTTCTATTTGATCTGGAACGTTTGAGCCTTTCAATGTATGAGGCAGATTCTTTATTGTCTTAACGTTCAATGTAACTTCTTCACCAGTGACCCCGTTTCCGCGTGTCAGAGCGCGCACTAATTCGCCCTTTTCATAGAGCAAGTTGATGGCGAGGCCATCGACTTTGAGTTCACAAAGGTAATTAGGACCAGTGATTTCTTTCTCTACGCGATCAAACCACGATCCCAGCTCATCAAGGTCAAAGACGTTATCTAGGCTCCTCATCTTCTCGATGTGATCATGTTGGGTAAATGTTGTCGAGAATCCACCTCCAACACCCAGGCTTGGTGAATCAGGTGCCAATAATTCGGGGTGCTCTGCCTCTAGAGCAGCAAGTTCTTTGAGTAATTGATCGAACTGAGCATCGGTAATCGTAGGAGCATCTAAAACATAATATTTAAATTGATGATCTCGAATTTCAGTGGTGAGCTCTTCGATGCGGTGGCGTGCTGCGTTACTCATGCTGCCGTCTCACAGATCGTTGCAGAGCCAACTACTCGATCACCATCGTAAATAACCATCGCCTGACCTGTTGCCAATCCCAAGAGCGGCTCATCTAAATCCGCAACTAAGTTGGTGCCATCAAAACGATAGGTGCAGGAAAGGGCTGCGCCATGAGCCCGCACTTGTACAAATCCGCGATGATCGCCAGTTGCGACATCGGGGCCACACCAGATCGCACGTTCGCCCTTCATCGAAGTTACAGCAAGTTCTTCTCGCGCGCCGACGACTACTGTATTTGTAACTGGTTCAATTTTTAAAACAAATCGTGGTGAACCATCAGGTGTTGGAACGGTAATCCCCAAACCCTTGCGCTGTCCGATTGTGTATGTGTAAGCGCCATCATGTTCGCCGATCTGCTGTCCATCTTGATCAATGATGGGACCTTTCTCGCTACCGAGGCGCTCACGTAACCATCCGGCATTATCTCCAGATGGAACAAAGCAGATGTCGTGGCTATCGGGCTTTTGTGCAACTGCTAATCCGCGACGCTCTGCCTCAAGGCGTATATCCACTTTTTCGGTATCACCTAGAGGAAAGAGCGCACCGCTTATCTGATCGCGATTGAGAACAGCTAATACATACGATTGATCTTTAAGTGGGTCAACGGCTCGATGAAGAGTCTTACCCGAATCCGAATCGCGGGTACGGGCATAGTGGCCAGTAACAACGCCATCAAATCCCATCGCCTTCGCACGATCTAACACAGCTGCAAATTTAATTTTCTCGTTACAACGCAAGCATGGATTAGGAGTACGCCCTGCTGCGTATTCGCTCATAAAATTTTCGACTACACCTGCATGGAACTCATCTGCCATATCCCAGATGTAGAACGGAATACCTATGACGTCTGCTGCGCGACGAGCATCATGTGAATCTTCAATGGTGCAGCATCCGCGTGCTCCGGATCGGTATTTCTGCGGGTTATTAGAAAGTGCCAAGTGCACACCGATGACATCGTGTCCATCTTCTACGGCGCGTGCTGCGGCAACTGCAGAATCGACACCGCCAGACATTGCGGCAATCAACTTCATAGAGAATTCGCCGCCTTTGCCAACGCCACTACCTCTGGAATCACGCGTAGAGCGTATTCAATATCGTCGGCGGTGGTCGTTGCACCAAGTGAGAAACGCAGAGAAGAGGTTGCTCCGATTTCATCATGTCCCATCGCCATCAAGACATGGCTGGGGCGATGTACTCCTGCTGTGCATGCAGCTCCGGTTGAGCAGGAAATCTCTTTTCCATCCATCAACACAAGTAAAAAATCTGCCTGAGTACCGGGAAATGTAATGTTGGTGATTCCTGGAAGTCTGGCTGCACCACGTCCATTGATCTGTGCATCTGGTGCCACCTGTGCAATACCTACTTCAAACTTTTCACGTAGAGCTGCAACAGTTGATGCGTTGTAGATATTTTCGGTAACAGCTGCCGCAAAAGAAACAATAGATGGAGCATTAAG
>JBJTKU010000173.1:0-3222 GCA_046096605.1 Candidatus Planktophila sp.
TAGACGACGGCTGTCCAAAGACCGCCACACTGCGTGCCTGGATGCGCCCGTCTTTGGCCACAACTGCCGCTCCCATGGCTCCGCTCTTCTTGAGCGAACCATCCGTCGCCACCACGATACCACTGCGCGTGTAGGCCGCGCCAGCCGGGCCAAGCCGCGCCTCCCGGGAGGAGAGGCACCCTAGGTCCAAAGGAACCACTCCATCGGCTGTCAAGCAGATCGAGTCTGCTTTCTGTTTCAGACTACGAACCAGATCAGCTCTCCGCCTCAGGCGAGCAGTCACACGAGCAGTCTCTGCGGCATCTCCGGTGCCTCCTGAGATTCCCGCCTGTGCCTCCATAATGGCTCGGTGGATAGGATCCACATTTGCCGGCCCATCACAGTGGCCGCCACTGTCGAATCCTTCTTCTACTTCCCGTGTCCGGATGGCTGCGTTGCTGGCCCAGAGGCACCAGTCTTCCTTGTTTTGGATAGCCCTAACCTTACCTGTCCTAAAGCTGCCTTTGCAAGCAGCAACCCTAGAGCCTTTCTTGTACACCGTAATCACCTGTCCTGCTCTCTCCAACTCCTGCTTGATGCTCCGATCGAGAGTCGACCTTCGCGACAGCGCAAACCAGACCTGATCCGGCCGCAGCCGGCCAGAGAGAGAGTGCTGTATCTCTGGCGACGCACAGAGGAGGTCAAAGACCGGCCGACAGGGTTGCATTTGCGATCCCCAGTCGGCCGAAGAACCCGTCCATGAGGAGTAAGGGAAGGATGAAGGCGTCATCAGGGGACAGCACCCCACGATGCCGTCAGAATCTAGCGCCACCCTGAGGCCGTGCCAGAATTGGTGCGAACCAAATCCTCGCTTGCTTTCGTGTTTCTCCACATAGGCAATCTCCTCAGGGATGGAGTCACAGAGGTATTCGATCGGAATCCGTCGACTCAGACATTCAGCTTCCAACAGCCTGTAGCGGCTCTGGCTGATGGTACCCATCAACTGGCCCTCCCTCTCGATCCGAGTCAGGCTGTCCTTGTGCATCACCACCCACGCCCCGTGGGTTTCAACCGTTGTTTCCAAACAGCTGATATCAAACTCAACCTTTTCCGTCTCTAATCGGGCGGGCACCCAGGCAAGCGGGCCCCGATCGACCATCTCTGCATCCATATTCCTGCAGGATCTGATGCTAGGAGCAAGCCACAAAACCAGTGTCATCAGCTGATCACGGTCGGCGTTGGCAAACTGACCAATTTCAGTGAGGTCAATCACTGGATCGATGCGACAGTGACTGTCTGCCTCTATTTCACATGGAAATCCGTTTTTGTTCAAGACAGACAGCCAGCTCCGCCTAGGAGCCGAGCTTCGCACGAGCTGCCAGCGCTCGTCTGCAAAGAGGTGTTCGACAGTCCCGTCTTGCTGCCGAAGGCCGTGTATCACGTCTGATATCAGTGCCTGGTGCACTGCAACCTCTGTTGCCCCTTCGCTCCTGCTGAGCAGGGGGAAGAGTCGTTTGACCTCTACCACCAGCAGAGCCCTGCGGAATGGCTGAAGCCACGCAGCGCCTTTCTTCAAACTCTCCGGTACCAGCCCAAAGCTGGACCCCAGGAGGAGCTGTCGCGGAACTCGGACTCCCCTACGTCTGAAGCGGCGCCGTATGGCTGTCCAGGCCAGGCCAACAGTAGCAACATCACTGACCAGCTGCTGGCTGGCCTCAGGGGCAGCTGCCTTCTGACGCAAGTGCATCAGAAGGGCGCGCCAGCTTATGTCCCGGCCCGCTACTCCCAAGGAGAGGCAGGCTGGGAGCTTGATCTGCATTTGGAGCTGACCGCAGGCGCGGAGAAGGCGAGCCAGCGGACACACGCGTGGTCGCAACTCCTCAGCCAGATGTGCTGCCAATTCACGCTCGTTGTGGCAGCCACAGCTGTCACAGAGCTTTTTGTACTTCCGGATGGTAATCTCACGCAGCTCATCAGGCAGCGCAACTAGCTGCTCAATGTGCTTTGCAAGTGCCTGTACCATGGGCACCACAGGGTGCGCCTCAGGGCAGCCTCCGCATGCGCTGGGGAATGCGAGTGGTGCAGAGGGGTAGCCGGGAGGCAGCCTCCAGGCCGCCCGCTGAATCTGCAGCCACACTGCGTGCAGCTTATCCAGCTCCGCATCAGTCCAAGGGACCAGCGGAGCAGAGTAACGGAAACGTGCTGAGGCCACCATTCGCACCGCAGGCACCATTTGGCACAGCAGATACTTGTGATGCCGGGCCTTGCCTGCGACATCTTTTGATGACGAGAGAATGTGCGCCTTCTCCTCCGTTAGACAGGGAGCAAAGCACTGTCTACGCCGCTTTCCCTCGGCCCTATCCTGTGGACGGGAGGGCGAGACCAGGCTCGCCCGCACGCCCAGATACGTAAAGGCCTCATCAGCCGCAAGTCCTGTGAGAGGGGCCCCCTCGTACAGGATGCCCTCCGTAGAGAGGTTTGTACCTGCTTTGTAGTCAAAACCAGTTATGACTGACTTCTCTCGCTTGATCCTCATCCCGGACCATGCGCAGAAGTCAGACACCACTTGTAAGAGGCGGGACATATCCGCCCCCGATCTGGCAACAATCACCAGATCATCTGCGAACCCACGGGCCGGGGCCCGGAGCCCTGTTACTGTGCGGTGTCCCACTCCAGTGGCTTTGAGGGCAAGGAGCAAGGCATTGAAGACGAGTCCAAAGAGAAGGGGGGACGACTTGTCGCCCTGCTTCTGGCCCCTTGAGAGGACAACTTTAGCAGACCTGCCATAGGGCAGGTCCGCTTGGTAAAATGCTCCAGAGTATAGGCTCTGAAGCAGGTCGATATCAGGAATATTCAGCTCCTCCAGCCATCGCCAGAGGGCCTCATGATCTACGGAATTAAATGCATTGGCAAAGTCCAAGTAGCAGCAGAAGAGCCGCTCCCGGCCTTCTGCTGCTTCCTGAATGGCCCAGTGCAGGCTCTGCACCTGCCGCTGCGAGGAGTGCAGGCGAAGGAATCCCTTCTTCGAGGAGTCTAGCAAGCAGTCGGCAAGCCTACACAAGCGATCCGTGATGATTGCTGACAGCACCTTGTAAGTTGAGTCCAGGAAACACACTGGGCGATGACTCAGAATTTTAAGGACAGCGCCCTGCTTCAGAAGGAAGCAAATCAGTCCGCCCATCAAGAAGAGAAGAGAGAAAGCTTCTCCAGTGAGGATGCAGGCCAGAATGATCTTCTTTATGC
>JBJTKU010000174.1:0-2563 GCA_046096605.1 Candidatus Planktophila sp.
CCCATAGATACTCACGCACTCAGGCATTTCTAGAACAATTTGCAAAAGCGCTCGATCTCGCAGATGTGGCGATTTTACTCGAGATTTACCCTGCCAGCGAAAAACCAATTGCAGGAGTGAGCGCATCCCTCATTGTTGATCGGATGAGAAATGGAAAGTTCATCCCAAATTTCTTAGAGGCTGCAGAGGCAATTATTGAAATGGCAAAACCTGGTGATGTCATTGTCACTCTTGGTGCAGGAGATGTAAATTCGCTTGGTCCCATCATTGTGCAAGGTCTAGAGCGTCGCTTCGACGAACAGTCCACACCATAATGTCTGAATCTAGAAGGAAGTTACTCTCACTTCCGATAGTCCTGTCCGTGATGGTTGGAATAGGGCTGACATATCTCCTCGGATGGTCTTCAGTTTTTGTTGTAGAGAAAGTAACTATTACCGGTACCCCCAGTGAGTCGGTTCGAGCCCACATTAATAAGATCAGCGATATTGAAATCGGTGAGAAGCTAGCACGAGTAAATCCATCTTCATCAGAGCGAAAAATTAGCAAGATCGCTTGGATAAAAGGAGTCTCGATATCCCGTAACTGGTTCAGTGGAGAGATAACCGTTGCTATAACCTCAAGAGAACCTCTTGCCTTTTTCAATAACGAACAAGTTCCGGGGCAGACCATCGATAAGGATGGGGTACTATTTGTTCTGCCTGGATACGTAAATGATGAACTTGCTCTTATCTCGGCAAAGAGTCCACAGAGTGCGTTGAAGGCAAATGAACTCTTTATCAATCTGCCTGCCGAATTTCGTTCCAGTATCTCCTCAATGGTCGCCACATCGGATAACACCTTTACTTTGGTCAAAGAGAAAGAGAATCGTTCTATACGCATTCGATGGGGAGATAGCAGCGAAGTGACATTGAAAATTGCTGTCATTGAAAAGCTCCTTAATCTCCCTGAAAATGAGGGAATCTCATTGATTGATGTTGTTGCACCGCATGCTCCGATTGTTAAGTAACTATCTGCAGAACTCTCAAGTTGTAGATGAGGAATTGGTTCGAGTCGGTATTTGATTGAGCACCCACTGCGCTCTAAGTTGGCGGCCATTAGAGAGGTGAATCGTAAGTCTCAAGGTGAGGTTTATAGTTCATGAGGAGGACTCACGTGGCTGCACCGCAGAATTACTTGGCTGTCATCAAGGTTGTAGGAATCGGTGGCGGGGGAGTCAATGCAATAAATCGCATGATTGATGTCGGACTTAAAGGTGTTGAGTTCATCGCCATTAATACTGATGCACAACATTTGTTGATGAGCGATGCTGATGTGAAATTAGATATTGGTCGCGCATCGACAAAAGGATTAGGTGCAGGTGCTGCTCCTGAAAAAGGCCGTCAGGCGGCAATTGATCACACAGAAGAGATTGAAGAAATTCTTCGCGGTGCCGATATGGTTTTTGTAACTGCAGGTGAAGGTGGCGGAACAGGTACAGGCGGTGCACCAATTGTTGCGAAAATTGCTCGCGATCTGGGTGCGCTAACAATCGGTGTAGTGACTCGTCCATTTTCTTTTGAAGGAAAGATTCGCACGCGTCAAGCCGAAGAAGGAATCGAACTCCTTCGCGACGAAGTTGATACCCTCATTGTTATTCCAAATGATCGTCTCTTAGCAATTTCAGATCGCAATATCACTGCAGTAGATGCATTTAGAAGTGCCGATCAAGTTCTTCTGTCAGGCGTTCAAGGAATTACCGAGATAATTACGCAACCAGGTTTGATCAACCTTGATTTTGCAGATGTAAAAACAGTCATGACCGATGCAGGTTCAGCGCTGATGGGCATCGGTTCTGCTCGTGGCGAGAATCGGGCAACCCGTGCTGCAGAGCTGGCAATCTCAAGCCCACTCCTTGAAGCATCCATCGATGGGGCGATGGGGGTTCTTCTCTCTGTTGCGGGTGGTTCAGATCTTGGCCTCTTTGAGATCAATGAGGCATGCGAGCTTGTTCAAGCTGCTGCACATCCGGATGCTCGTATTATCTTCGGAACAACTATTGATGACGCACTCGGTGATGAGGTTCGAATCACTGTGATCGCAGCTGGGTTTGATGGGGGAGAACCTAAAAAGATTGCGGTTCCAGTAATTGATGCTGCAACTCTCGGTGGAGTTGCCGACCCACTTCCGGGTAATGATCCACTTGCTGTAGCCATGGACTTGGATGAGCAGAAACCAGCAAAGCGCGTTACCTTCGAAGATCTCGTGGCAGAAGACGATATCGACGTGCCTGACTTTATGAAGTAACTGTGAATTAGCGTTGTACCGATCGCACCGGTGGAGTCTCCACCGGTGCTTTTGCCTCTCTCAACCTAGCTCTTCACTTGGAAGATGAAACCTCTACTGTGGTTGAACATCGTCGATTACTTGAGGTAGATGTAGGTCTACCCATTCAATTCATGAGCCAAGTCCATGGCGATGACGTTTATCTCATAAGTGCTGCAACCCAAGAAACACCCACAGCAGATGCTCTTGTCACCCAAGAGACAGGGATCGCACTTGCTGTGATGGTTGCAGATTGCATCCC
>JBJTKU010000175.1:0-3046 GCA_046096605.1 Candidatus Planktophila sp.
CAGATTGCGCGGCAGATGTTGATACTGCAGCAGCGACTGGTTTTGCAGCGGCTTCGACATCTTCACGACGAATTCGTCCTCCGATTCCGGTGCCTTTGACTGTTGCAAGATTGACACCGAGATCTGATGCAAGTTTTCGCACAATCGGAGTGACATAAGAATCTTGTGGCTGAGTAACAGCAGCAACCGGTGCGGCAACCGGTGCGGCAACCACTGGAGCTGCAACCACTGGAGCTGCAACCACAGGAGCTGCAACGGGAGTAGGTGTAGCACCAGCTGTTCCGATCACTGCAAGGCGTGCTCCGACAGGAACGGTGGAATCAACTGCAACATCGATAGCAATAAGAGTTCCGGCAACAGGTGACGGAATCTCGGTATCTACCTTGTCGGTTGAAACTTCAAGAAGTGCTTCATCAACAGCCACGCTATCCCCAACATTCTTAAGCCAACGAGTAACAGTTCCTTCGCTTACGCTCTCACCGAGTGCGGGCATAGTGATGATGGTTCCCGCTCCAGCTGGTGCTGCAGTAGGAGGAGGTGTTGCCGCAACTGGAGCGACAACAGGTGCCGCAACAGGTGCTGGTGTTTCAACTACAGGTGCTGCAACTGGAGCAGCCGTAGGTGCTGGCGCTGCCGCGCCATCTTCAATAATTGCAAGATCTGCACCGACTGGAACTGTTGCATCAACCTGAACAAGAATCTTTGACAAAGTTCCAGAGACAGGTGAAGGAATCTCGGTATCAACTTTGTCAGTTGAAACTTCAAGGAGAGGTTCGTCAACGTTGATGTGATCGCCCTCGGCCTTAAGCCAACGAGTAACTGTGCCTTCGCTTACGCTCTCGCCCAGTGCAGGCATCTTTACAGAGAATGACATTGGTGTTCTCCCTTATCCGTGTGCGTGAAGCGGTTTGCCGGCTAGAGCCATGTGCGCTTCGCCCATAGCTTCAGACATTGTTGGATGTGCATGAATCAAAGGAGCAACATCTGCAGCAGTTGCTTCCCAGTTAAAGATTAATTGTGCTTCGGCAAGAAGTTCGCCGACTCGCGAACCGACCATGTGAATTCCAAGAACCGGACCATCCTTCTCGGCAACGAGTTTTATTGATCCCGAGGTTCCCAGAATCTGCGCCTTACCGTTTCCAGCTAAGTCATAGTTAAGTTCGACAACGTTATAGCCGCGCTCTTTTGCCTGAGCAGTTGTTAATCCAACAGATGCAACTTCAGGCTCTGAATAGGTAACGCGAGGAACGCCGTCGTAATTGATCGGGCCAGGGTTAAGGCCAGCAATCTCTTCTGCAACAAGGATTCCTTCTTGGAAGCCAACGTGAGCTAATTGAAGAGTCGGGATCAAGTCTCCGACAGCCCAAATACCTGGAACGTTTGTGCGGCACTTGTTGTCGACGAGCACATAACCACGGTCCATTGTGATGCCTTGCTCTTCGTAGCCAAGATTTGCAGAAACCGGACCGCGACCGACAGAGACGAGAAGTAGTTCGGCGCTAAAGGTGCGACCATCTTCGAGTTCAACGGTGACGCCATCTGCTGTGACTGTATGTGACTTGAAGCGAACTCCAAGTTCAAAATTAATACCGCGTTTACGGTAAGCGCGTTCGAGAAGCTTTGATGACGATTCATCCTCGAGTGCAATCAGATGTGGAAGACCTTCAATAATCGTTACTTCTGCTCCAAAAGATTTCCAAACGGAAGCAAATTCACATCCAATTACTCCGCCGCCGAGAACAATCACACTCTTTGGGATGTAATCAAGTTTGGTGCCGTGATCTGAAGTGATGACTCGCTTTCCATCAATTTCTAGCCCTGGAAGTGTCTTGGCATATGAACCTGTTGCCAGGATGACGTTCTTTCCGGTGTAGCGGGTTCCATTTACTTCTACGGTATCTCGTGAGACGAGCTTTCCGTAGCCTTCAACAAATGTGATTCCGCGAGATTTAACTAGACCTTGTAAACCTTTGTAGAGTTTGGTGATTACTCCATCTTTATAGGTATTAACACCATTCATATCAATTGAGTTCAACGTTGTGTTCACGCCAAAGTGCGAAGATTCGCGGGCGGTATCTGCGACTTCACCTGCATGGAGAAGAGCCTTCGTTGGGATGCAACCACGATGTAGGCATGTTCCGCCAACCTTGTCAGCTTCGATCAGTACAACAGAGAGTCCGAGTTGGGCGCTACGAAGAGCGGCTGCATATCCACCGCTTCCACCGCCGAGAACTACCAGATCCACGTTAGACAAGAGGCTGACTCCTTTACTCACCTGACCGCAAGGCCTATAGCCGTATCTTGCCAGCCTGACCGCTCAATGACTAACTGACCTCTGCGGTGGATCAGATAATGAGAGGCAGATAACGCTCACCTCGGGCAGAACGAGTTATATCTGCGCCTTCGCTGCAGCCACCAGTGTTCGGACTCCAATTCCTGTACCACCAACTGGGGTGTAGCCATGGGCGCTGCGATCGTTATAGGCAGGTCCTGCAATATCCAAGTGGAGCCATGGAAGTTGGTCTGCGACAAACTCTTTGAGGAAGATTCCAGCAACGAGCATGCCGCCCATCCGGTCACCGATATTGGCAAGATCTGCTACTGGTGAATCAAGAGATGCGCGAAGCTCTGTAGGAAGTGGCATCGGCCAGAATTGTTCTCCGGTTCTCTCTGCAACGGCAAGGAATGCCTGTGAGAGAGATTCGTTATTTGTCATCACTGCAGAGGTGCGAGTGCCGAGGGCGACAACTTGCGCGCCAGTAAGTGTTGCAATGTCAAAGATTGCATCAAGGTTCTTCTCTTCTTGCGCACGCTGGAGAGCATCTGCAAGAACTAAGCGTCCTTCGGCATCTGGGTTGAGAACTTCAACCGTCTTTCCTCCATAAATTGTGATGATGTCACTTGGTCGAGTTGCGTTATCGCTGACCATATTCTCTGCAAGGGGAGCCCATGCATCGATAGCCACCGGAAGCTTCAGAGCTGCAATGGCAAGGACAGAGGCGCAGACCGCCGCAGCACCGCTCATATCTGATTTCATCGCTTCCAT
>JBJTKU010000176.1:0-4168 GCA_046096605.1 Candidatus Planktophila sp.
GATCAAGGATCTAAAGATGAGCCGGTTGTTATATTTAACGGTGACATCTTGAGTAAGCACGATTTAGCAGCACAGATTGCTTTTCATCAGAGCATGAATGCTGATGTAACTCTTCATCTCATTGAAGTTGCAGATGCCCGAGCCTTTGGTTGCGTACCTACAGATAGTCAAGGTCGGGTGGAGGCATTTCTGGAGAAGATGGATAACCCCGTTACCAATTGGATTAACGCCGGATGTTACGTGTTCTCTCGCGAGGTTATTCACTCAATTCCGAAAGAGAAAGTCGTCTCTGTCGAGCGCGAGACTTTCCCTTCTCTGATTGATAATAAGCGTCGCGTCTACGGGTATAAAGAAGCGGCATATTGGTTAGACATTGGAACTCCTGCAGCTCTCTTTCAGGGTTCCCGCGATTTTGTCGATGGACCATCTCTACTCTCGTCATCGGCAGTAGTTGATCCCACCGCACAGGTAATCGGGGGAAGTGCTATCGGAGGTGGTTGCACAATCGCTGCCGCTGCCTTCGTAGATGACTCCATAGTCATGGAAGGAGCAGGCATCGGCGAAGGCGCACGCGTTACTCGTTCTTTCATAGCGCCAGGTGCGCAGATACCTGCCGGTGCGCAGATTGTTGATCGATATATTTCCAAGACAGAGAATTCGGCAATTATTTTTTAAGCGAAAATTTTTAGGCGAAATTGTCGATTTTTTAGCCACGATCACGCTCAGCGATCGAAAAAAATCACCATTTTTCAACCCTGAACCTCAACTAGGGGAGTTGACAGGAAGGGATTACAAGCGTGTAATTCACTCCTAGCGAGCCCGAAAGCCACTCTCGGACCGGGCCCTAATGACTTGAGGAGATTAGCAAATGCCAATCCGCCCAGAAGCAACCTCTACTGGCAAGCCATCAGCCCCCACTGCTGGACCAACTATTCAACTCGCCAATGGCGAAAATATTGAACTTTCATGGCAAGAGCGCGCACTCTGTGCCCAAACTGATCCAGAAGCTTTCTTTCCCGAAAAGGGTGGATCAACTCGCGAAGCAAAGCGTGTCTGCCTCTCATGCGATGTTCGTCAAGAGTGTCTTGAATACGCGCTCGCACATGATGAGCGTTTTGGAATTTGGGGCGGACTCTCCGAACGCGAGCGTCGCCGGTTAAAGCGTCGCCCTGCGTAGGCAATGACTTCACATCGCGTCAGCGCGATCCTCGTTGTCCATGATGGCGCAACGTGGTTACCAGAAGTTGTCGCATCTTTAGCATCTCAGACCCGGGTGATCGATCAGATCGTCGCAGTCGACACAGGTTCACGTGATTCATCAGCAAAATTACTCAAGGGCGCACGAATTCCGATCCTCACAATGCCACGTGAGACAGGTTTTGGTGCAGCAGTTGCCTCTGCAGTTGAAAAACTTCCACCTAGCACAGCTCATGAGTGGCTTTGGATACTTCACGATGATTGCGCTGTAGATCCCAAAGCTCTCGAATCACTACTACTTGCAGTTGAAGAACGCCCTAATGTGGTTTTAGCTGGACCAAAATTGCTTGGTTGGCACGATCGAACGCACCTGCTTGAAATCGGAATTAGCATCGCAACTAATGGTGCACGTTGGACAAACCTTGAAGATTCTGAATACGACCAAGGTCAACATGATGGAATTGCAGATGTTCTCGCAGTGAGCACCGCTGGTGCGCTCATCCGACGAGATGTCTTTGAAGAACTGGGTGGATTTGATCAGAATCTCGAACTCTTCCGCGATGATGTTGATTTTGGTTGGCGAGTGCACGCTGCTGGGCATGCGGCGATAGTTGTTACCGATGCGATCGCCTATCACGCACAAGCTTCAGCCACTGAAAGACGAGCAGTGGATGTTAAGGGTGCACTCTTGAAGCGCCCGCTCTTGCTTGATCGACAGAATGCCGCATACGTACTTCTTGCAAATGCTACGTGGTGGCTGCTCCCATTATTGACTCTGCAATTATTTGGCTCGGCGCTGCTTCGCGCTCTCGGATATCTCTTTGCAAAGCTTCCAGGCTATGCAGGGGACGAGATTTTGGCCATCGCATCCCTAGTTGTGAAACCAGGTGAGTTGATTGAGGCTCGTAAAGATCGAAAAGCTACTCGTTTGGTCTCGGCTCGAGTCGTCTCCCAATTCATTCCATCCCGAGGGCGCCAATTACGTCTTGCGATTGATCGGGCCGTGGCAGCTGTTAGAGATTTCATTCTTAAACCGACAGAGGAAACTGTGCAAGATGAGTCTATGTTGGATTTACCAACAGAGAAAGAGCTTCACGAAGAAGATTTGCTTACACCTGTCACAACTCGAAAGTGGATTTCGCTATTTAGTAAACCATTTGTCATTGTGTTGATCTTTCTTGTAGTTCTGACCCTGATCTGGTCTCGCAATCGAATCGGTGCAGTCTCTGGCGGCACATTAGCTCCATCACCAAGCGGTGCGCGAGATTTATGGGATTTCTACTTTTCGCCGTGGCATCAGGTTGGATTGGGCTCCAAGAGTGCATCACCATTGTGGATGCCACTCATTGCGATCGCTTCTTTGATTACTTTTGGAAACATCTCGATCTTTATTTCGCTCTTCTTTATCGCAGCTCCAATACTACTTTTCTCATCGGCTCACCACCTTGTAAAGAAAGTAAGTGATAATCGATTCATTACCGCAGCGGCATCACTGCTTTATGCGCTCTCACCCATCACAATTTCGGCAATAAACACGGGGCGACTCGGGGTAATTGTCCTGATGTTTCTAGCGCCGTTTTTAGTCCCTACTGTTCTGCAGTGGAAAATTGTGGAGACATTCTCAATCCGAAAGATGGCTGGGCTCTCACTTTTGCTTGCACTCATCTTTAGTTTCGCTCCTACTTTCTATATTGCAGTTCTTATTCTCACGCTGGTGGCAGTGACTGCCGATCTACTTGTGTGGCGTACGGATGCAAATCTCCCATTGCTCCTTTCTCGTTTAATCCGCAGAACAGTTTTACTGCTTGCTCCAATCGCTCTCACAATTCCTTGGAGTCTAGAAATTGTCAGCGCTCCGCAAAAATTCTTTATTGACATTGGATTGCTCTCAGCAGGCGGCGGACCTAACCTTGCATTCTTCGCCAACCCTGGGGGAGCCGGCTCCCTTCCATGGTGGTTGCTTAGTCCAGTTTCAATAGTTTTAGCTATCTCTCTTTTTTCAATTGCTCAGGCCCGTCACTTGGCTTATATCGGTGGCACTTTTATCTGTGTTGCAACAATCTCTGCAACCTTTGCAATTACGGGAAAGGGCACGAGTACCCCTAACTATATTTATCCAGGAGTCTTCATTGCTCTTGCGACTTTAGCTGCGACTTATTCGGCAGTTGTTATGCTCGACAGAGTGAGAGAGCGTTTGATTGCAACACATATTAATTACCGACATTTTGCTGTGTCTTTTCTTGTGATTCTCTCAGCAATTTATGGCGTGAGTGCAACGGGCTGGATTACTGCCAAGGCAGCAAGTGCTCCATTGCAATCTGCCCAGGGTGAGGTGCTTCCACCTTATCTAGCAATCGAAACACTTTCGAAGACACTGGTTCTCAGAGAACGTTTAGTAGGTACGACTCCTTCTTTAAATTACTACATCGCACGAGGCCGCGATGTCTCACTGGGCGAGGCAGATGTTGTACCTTCTGAAGTTCCAGAAATAGCAGCGGCAGTAACAGATTTGGCAGATGGAAGTGGAATATCAAGTAGTAAAACCTTTGCAAGCTACGGAATTACCTACATCTTTCTCAAAGCACCTACGCAAAGAACTTTGGTGCAGACGATTGATGGCCTAGGTGGATTCACACGTGCATCGTCAACTTCTGCCGGAATTGTATGGAAAGTCGCAGGTGCTACAGGCAATCTGATAATCACGGATGCAAGCGGTAAGTCATCTTTATTGGAGCCAACATCGGTAAAGGATGAATACTTAGTTCCTTCACCAGGTGTAGTAACGCTGACTGAAAGCTATAGCGGCAGCTGGCATCTAGTTCAAAATGGACAACGCCTCACTCGTATTAAGAGCGAACTGGGGCTACCTCAATTTTCAGTCGAAGAAGCAGGATCGGTGATCCTCATTCACGATGGTTCGGTAAGGCGAGGGTGGATCTCACTTCACTTCATCGTCTTTTTAGTGGTGACC
>JBJTKU010000177.1:0-8160 GCA_046096605.1 Candidatus Planktophila sp.
CTCTTTGCCTCTGCTGTCCGTGAAGCAATCGCCGGCTTTGGGCGTGATGAATGTTTTGTCGAGCGTTATCTAGATAAGCCACGTCACGTTGAGACGCAGGTATTGATTGATAAGTATGGACACGCAGTAGTCGTTAGCACCCGCGATTGTTCGATGCAACGTCGCCATCAGAAACTTGTCGAAGAGGCTCCTGCACCATTTCTGACCGAAGCACAGATTGAAGAGCTATATCGCTCAAGTAAGGCGATCATGAAGGAGGCTGGCTACATTGGAGCCGGTACTTGTGAATTCCTCGTAGGTCTTGATGGCACTATCTCTTTTCTTGAAGTCAACACTCGCCTTCAGGTAGAGCATCCAGTCTCTGAAGAAGTGACTGGAATTGATTTGGTGCGAGAGCAATTTAGAATCGCGATGGGTGAGGCACTTGGCTTTGATGATCCAGTCGTTCGTGGACATAGCCTTGAATTTCGCATCAACGGCGAAGATCCAGGTAGATCATTTTTGCCGGCCCCAGGTCGCATCACATCATGGGCGCTTCCAACAGGTCCAGGAGTTCGGGTGGATGCAGGTTTTCGAAATGGTGATGTGATCGGCGGAAACTTTGATTCACTTCTTGCCAAATTAATTGTTACGGGCGCAACCCGTAGACAGGCAATTGAACGGGCTCGACGAGCTTTAGCTGAATTTGAAGTGGGTGGACTTGCAACTGCTATTCCATTTCATCGGGCAATCTTGGAAGATCCTGCTTTTACGGAAAATTTCACCGTCTACACCAGCTATATTGAAAATGAATTCGTCAACAATATTCCTGCCTTTGATATTCAAACAAGTGCAACTGAGACTAAAGCCGCCGATGAACTTCTTGTCGCTGAAGTCAATGGAAAGCGTTTTGAGATCAAGTTACATGCCCCCGCTCCAGTAGTGAAGCGCCACCGCGCCAAGCAATCTTCCACAGGTGCAAGCTCTGGCACAGGGCTTGCAAGTCCAATGCAGGGAACTGTTGTCAAAGTCGCCGTCGAAGAAGGTGCAACGGTCGAAGTGGGAGATTTAGTCATCGTCCTTGAAGCAATGAAGATGGAGCAGCCACTTAATGCTCATAAGAGCGGAGTGATCAAGAACTTAAAAGTTGCAATTGGCCAGACAGTAGCTAGCGCAACGATCCTGTGCGACATCATAGATCTGTGACATTATTACTGCATGACATCAACGCAGCTTCTCTACACTGATCCACTTCAAGCAGCTACCGTCGCTGCGGCCGAGATTGCCTCGGCAACTGGCATTGCTTCTCATGATGTTGCCTTAGTGATGGGATCTGGCTGGGTTGGTGCAGTTGATGCACTAGGAACGCCGTCATTTGAAGGTAATTCCGAGGAATTCACCGGATTTTTTCCTCCAACCGTCGTAGGGCATTCCGGAAAAGTTCGCTCATATGAAATTAAAGATCGCGATCGCACTATTCGTGCCCTCGTCTTCTTAGGTCGAACTCATCTCTACGAGGGCAAGGGTATGGAACCTGTTGTGCATGGTGTTCGTACCGCGGTCAAGGCAGGTTGCAAAGTAATTATCTTGACCAATGCATGCGGTGGGATCAACACTTCTTACCGCGTTGGAGAACCGGTATTGATCCGAGATCACATTTCGCTGACGGCTCAGTCACCACTTGTTGGCGCAACATTTGTAGATCTCACCGATCTTTACAGCAAGCGTATTCGGGGGATTATGAAAGATGCAGAAGCTTCGTTGCAAGAAGGCGTCTATCTGCATACCCTCGGTCCTAGCTATGAAACTCCTGCCGAAATCCACATGATGCGCACTCTTGGTGCAGATCTTGTTGGAATGTCAACAGTTCCTGAAGCAATCGCCGCGCACGCTCTCGGCGCAGAGGTCCTTGGAATCTCATTGGTCACAAATGCCGCAGCTGGCGTTACCGGTGAAAAACTCAACCATGAAGAAGTGATTGCCGCAGGAAAGGCCGCAGCTAGTTCTATGGGCGCTCTTCTTGCTAAAACGATTCCGCAGATCGTTTAATCTAGATACGATTTATTAATATGGATAGAGTGTTTCTCGATGAAGTAAAGGATTGGATCGCAGATGATCCTGATCCAGTAACTGCTGCTGCGCTACAAAAGTTACTTGATGCTGGCGATGAAAATGCCCTGCGCACCTACTTCAATGGCTTTCTCCAATTTGGTACGGCCGGACTCCGTGGGCCAAATGGTCCCGGTCCCTCATGTATGAATCGTGCGGTTGTAGGTCGGGCTGCTGCCGGAATCGCTGCATATATGAAGGATCGTGGAATGAATCGCATCGTCATAGGTCGCGACGCTCGCTACGGTTCGAATGAGTACGCCCTTGAAAGTGCAGAGATCCTTAGCGGTGCGGGAATGGAAGTATTTCTCCTTCCACGCGCATTGCCTACTCCAGTTCTTGCCTATGCAACAATGTCTTTACGAGCAGATATCGGCATTATGGTCACTGCTAGCCACAATCCACCACAAGACAATGGATACAAGGTCTATATCGGCCCTGATGCAGATGGCATCACCTACGCATCTTCACAGATTATCTCTCCCACTGATGGATTTATAGCCGCAGAGATTGCTGCAATTACTTCTTTAGCATCACAACCGCGCGGCAATCAATGGACAATTTTAGATGAAAAGGTGATCAACGAATACATTGATCGCACAGCAAAGCTTGCATCACAGCCTGGATCTCTAAAAATTGTATACACCGCGATGCACGGAGTCGGAACCCAAACGTTGGCAGAAGTCTTTAAACGTGCAGGATTTCCAGATTTGATTCTCGTCAAAGAGCAGGCCGATCCAGATCCTGACTTTCCGACGGTGGCATTTCCTAATCCTGAAGAGCCTGGTGCAATTGATTTAGCACTAGCAACAGCACGCGCGCACAATGCAGATCTTGTCATAGCAAATGACCCTGATGCAGATCGTTGTGCAGCAGCAATAAAAGATCGCGGCGGTCAGTGGCGCATGTTGCGTGGAGACGAACTCGGAGTGATCTTCGGCGAGTGGATTGCTCGCACATCCCCACAAGGGACTTTTGGAAATTCCATTGTCTCGTCATCCATTCTCCGCAAGATCAGTGCTCATTATGGAATCTCCTTCAAGGAAGTACTCACAGGGTTTAAGTGGCTAGCAAAAATTGAGGATCTAGCTTTCGGATATGAAGAAGCGATCGGGTATGCAGTTGATTCAGAGACTGTTAACGATAAGGATGGCATCTCTGCAGCGCTCTATCTAGCTCAGATCGCTACATCTCTGGCGAGTGAGGGTAAAGATCTCAATGATCTCCTTGATGAAGTCTGGGCTCGCCATGGTTTTCATGCGACAGAACAGATCTCTCTTCGTGTTGCCGAAATGAGTGCAATCACAAAACTCTTAGCTGGTCTACGCACCAATCCTCCGCAAGAGATTGCAGGGCGCGCTGTTGAGGCAATCGATGATCTGGCTGCACCCACGGACGGATTACCGCCAACTGATGGTTTACGTTTATGGCTTACAGGGGGTGTTCGCATCATTATTCGTCCTTCGGGAACTGAAGCAAAACTTAAGTGTTATATCGAATTAATTTCAGAAGATAGCTCGTCTGCAGAGAGAGAACTTGAACTCTTGCGAGGACCGCTTAAAGCTTTCCTAGTCGCTTAATTCTAGTTGCTTAATTTAGAGGCAACTGCACTCGCGGCATTTATTTTTGCAGTAAGGGCAACCAAGGCTGGAGAGCGAAGAGTAATTTCAATGCCCTTATCAGAAATGCCATATCGATGACCATACACTCCGAGCACGGGATCTACCTCATCATAGAGCAAACCTCCAGAGAGAGTATTTGTTAATAGATCGATTAGTGCTAGATCTACACGTTTAACAACGGTAGCTAAAACAAACTTCTTCGTTGAAGCTTCAACTGATAGGAATTGATCAGGTTCAACAGTAATGATTCCTACAGAACGATTCTTACTTGCCTTGTTTGAAGCGGCGATAAGATCAAATACTTCCGTGGCAGAACCCGTCGTGGTCAAGTAGATAACATCGTGCCCTGAACGCAATAGGGTTGAAGTCACGCTGGTTGCAGACGATGAGATGAATTTAATGGATGTAGTCACAGATTTTCTGGCAGCTTTAGCACCTGGGGCAAATCCCTTGTCATATAACTCTTTTTGAGAGGCATAGCCCACCATCGCCACTTTGTTGCTTTTGCTTGCCAAGGCTGCCGCATAGCCAGCTAAATATGCCCCTTGAACGTCTGCAAAGACGATCGATGTCACGTTAAGCGCATCAACGCTTGCATCATTTAATATCGCAAATTGAGTCTCTGGGAATTCTTTCGATAATTCCTTGAGTGTTTCTGCATATCCTGTTCCTACAGCGATAACTATTGTGCAATCTTTCTTCACTAAGGCAGTCAATCGATCTGTGCGATCTTTTGCATCCCCTGATGTGACAGTGGTTTGAAGAGTGAAATCAAACTTACCCGCGGCGACTTTTAAGCCAGCCTGCGCTGCATCATTAAAGGAGCTATCCCCCGGGCCGCCAGTGTCATATGCAAGACAGATCACTGGACCTGAAGCTTGAGCAGATGTAGCAATTACGGGAGAAATCACTGAAGATATGAGAATCAAAGCAGTGGCTAGTCTTTTCATCAGCGAACAACTCCTAGACCCTTATAGGTAGCCTCAAGTGTCGCATGTGCAACAACGCGAGCCTTAGCACTACCAGCATGCAAAATTTCAATTAAGTGCCCCTCATCAGAGAGAAGATCAAGTGCACGCTGGCGTATTGGACGCAGATACTCAACGACAACTTCGGCCACATTCGACTTAAAATCGCCATAGCCTTTACCGGCAAATTGATTCTCTAGTTCAGCAATGCTGATACCGCTAAGAGAGCTATGAATAGTCAGGAGATTGCTAATTCCAGGTTTTTTATCTTGATCAAACTTCACTTCTTTACCGTCATCAGTGATAGCAGATTTGATTTTTTTGAGGTTTACCTCGGGTGTATCCAAAATTTCAATGACACCTGCAACCGAACCCGAAGATTTACTCATCTTCGCAGTTGGATCCTGAATATCGTTGATCTTTGCCCCGGCCTTTAAAATGTAGGCATCAGGGAGTTGGAAGGTCTGCCCGTAACGTGCGTTAAATCTCCCGGCTAAATCTCGAGTCAGCTCAATGTGCTGACGTTGATCTTCACCGACTGGAACTAAATCTGCTTGATAGAGCAAAATATCGGCAGCCTGGAGCATGGGATAGGTAAAGAGTCCCACACGCGCTGAATCAGAGCCCGCCTTGGCGGATTTATCTTTAAATTGCGTCATACGACTTGCCTCACCGAAGCCGGCCATACATTCCATGATCCAACCCAATTGATTGTGTTGTGGAACTTGCGATTGAATAAAGAGCGTTGATTTTTCTGGTGAAATACCAAGTGCTAACAACTGTGCCGCCGAAGCAAGGGTGCGTTGACGCAATTGTGCAGGATCTGTCTCAACTGTTAGGGCATGTAAATCAACGATGCAGTAAAAAGCATCATGTGAATCTTGCAGATCTACCCACTGCTTGACTGCGCCTAGGTAATTTCCGAGGTGGAAGGAATCGCTAGTCGGTTGAATCCCCGATAAGACTCTCTTCTGGCTCATGTGCTTAATTCTCGCACAAAATCTCACTTACGCGAGATCAATAGACGCCCAGCGCGCTTGCCTTCCATGGTGAGAACCGAGATGCGAATTCCATTGAGATTAACTACATCGCCCACAACCGGTATGCGACCTAGGAAGTGCATCACAAATCCACTTGCCGTCTCGTATGGTCCATCAGGAATTTCAAGCTCTGAGTCGTCTCGCAAGTCTGCAATTGAGACTAGACCATCGACCTCAAAATCTCCCGTGTGAGTTTCAAGGGTGATCTCCTGCTCATCACCATCGTATTCATCTCGGATATCTCCGATGAGACATTCGACCAGGTCTTCCAGAGTGACAATTCCATCAGTTCCACCGTACTCATCAAGCACGATCGCAAGGTGCTGACGTTGATTACGCATCTCAGTCAGGGCAGGAAGTACGCCCTTGGTTCCAGGAAGAAACATCACGTTGCGCACAAGCTCTTGAATCTTTCCACCTGTACTAACAAGCGTAGTATCCAGGAGATCGCGCACATGAATGAATCCAATGACTTCATCGGTGGAGCCACGAACTACTGGGTAACGGGAATGTGCTTTATCCATCGCCAGATTAATTGCCTTACCGACCGTAAGAGAAGCATCAAAGAAATCAACCTCGGTACGCGGAACCATTACTTCGTGAATCTGACGTTCGGATGCGTTAAAAACTTCTTCAACAATATCGCGCTCTTCCTCAGTCAAAGCAGCATGTCCTGCAACTAAGTCAAGTAACTCTTCTTCAGACATGGCGCTACGTTGTTCGTGGGGATCAATTCCAAAGATGCGCACCACAAAGTTTGTTGAATGTGATAGCAGCCAGATAATCGGGCGAAAGAATTTTGCGGTGATATCGATAAGCCCGGCAAACATCAACGCAATAGGTTCAGTACGAGATAGCGCCAGGCGTTTTGGTACAAGCTCACCAAATACGAGTGAGAAATAGGCAATAACCAAAGTGAGACCAACTAATGAGATCACTCGAGCCGCGCCGCTTGTGAGGCCAATTCCTTCAAGCCAAGGGATCACGTAGGTGCCAAGGCGTTCGGCACCGAGGGCTGCTGAAAGAAAACCGCTGACGGTTACTCCGATTTGAACGGCACCGAGAAGTCGATTGGGATTGGCAGCAAGGAGAGCGACCTTGGCTCCGCGCTTTCCCTTGGAGGCAATCTGTTTAATCTGGCTCTCGCGAAGGGAGATGAGGGCGATTTCGGCAGCGACGAAGAGTCCGCCGAGGGCAACGAGAAGGGCAACGATGCCGATATCGCCAAGAAGTGAGCTAAACGAGTGGCTCTCCATGATGTGAGAAAGTCTACCGAGTTCTCTTCCCTTTTGCCGCCCCCTGTCGTAGCCTTCACCCGTCCACCAACCGGTGTACACCTTCATCCTCGGACCGTCGGGCACGTACCTGCCCGGAGAAGGAGTTGCTTATCATGGCATCAGTAACATTTGAAGCCGCATCACGTATCTACCCAGGCACAACCGCCCCAGCAGTCGACAAGCTCAACCTCGTAGTCAACGATGGTGAGTTCCTTGTTCTTGTTGGTCCATCAGGTTGCGGAAAGTCAACATCACTTCGTATGTTGGCAGGTCTAGAAGAGATCGATGCTGGTCGTATTCTCATCGGCGAAAAAGATGTAACAAACGTTGCACCTAAAGATCGCGATATCGCAATGGTCTTCCAGTCCTACGCGCTCTACCCACACATGACTGTGGCTGAGAACATGGGATTTGCTTTGAAGATCGCTGGAGTTTCAAAGGAAGAGCGCGATAAGCGCGTCCGTGAAGCTGCAAAGTTGCTCGACCTTGAGCCATACCTTGATCGCAAGCCAAAGGCTCTTTCGGGTGGACAGCGTCAGCGCGTTGCAATGGGTCGCGCAATTGTTCGCGAACCTCAGGTATTCCTTATGGATGAACCTCTCTCAAACCTTGATGCGAAGTTGCGTGTAGCAACTCGTACACAGATTGCCGCTCTACAGCGTCGTCTTGGAATCACCACTGTGTATGTAACACACGACCAAGTTGAAGCTATGACCATGGGCGATCGCGTTGCAGTACTTAAAGATGGTCTGCTACAGCAGGTAGATACACCACGTAATCTCTACGATCGTCCAGCAAATGCATTCGTTGCTGGCTTCATTGGTTCACCAGCAATGAACTTACTTACAGCGCCAGTTGTTGGCGGCAAGGCAAAGCTTGGAAACCTTGAGATTGATGTTCCAGCATCGGCTGGATCATCGGTCACGGTCGGTATCCGTCCAGAAGGATTTGCTCCAGCATCATCTGGTTTTGATGTTCTTGTAGAAGTTGTTGAAGAGCTCGGCTCAGATGCATTTGTCTACGGAAAGCCTGCTGATTCATCAGTTGCTTTTGCTAATGCAACAGATGAAGGTGCTCAGGTCATCGTGCGTTGGGATCCAAAGAACCCACCACGTGCCGGTCAGACAATTACAGTCTCTGCTAACCAAGGCTCAGTTCACCTCTT
>JBJTKU010000178.1:0-4993 GCA_046096605.1 Candidatus Planktophila sp.
CTCTACATAGTGGAGGTGGGTTAAGACATCACAAATACGATCGAAAGTTTTAGCAATAACATGAGTGCGGTTCTCCACTCTTGCGCGTAAACCCTCGGACTCTCGTCGAACTCGCTCGGCGCGTTCTGCAATCCGAGCGTGTGACTCCCGATCATTACACGCGTGGCAAGGATGAATGCGAAGGTTCTTTCGTAACCCTTCGACCTCTGATTCTAAAAACCGCCGTTGTTTTTGATCCACGGTACGGCGGGCATCACGCCTGGATAAGAGGCGCTCGATCTCTTTTATATCGCTTCGCATGCGCGCATATTCTGCGAAATCTCCAAGATGACAATTGACATCTTGCATCAATTGCGCGACAACGTCCTCATTCTTCTTAATCTGCCGGACTAACCCAACGACAGCGCGATCGGCTTGAAATTGAGCAAATGAAGATTCGAGGGATCCGCGGGCACGATTGCGCCCAAAGCGGTGGATCAAGTTGATTGCCATGTTATAGGTTGGGGAGAAAGAAGATCGCAAAGGATATGTTCGAGTGGAAGCAAGGCCTGCCACCATCGCGCTATCAATAGTGGGTGACCATTGAACGATCGCATTTCCCTCAATGTCGATACCTCGACGTCCAGCACGACCTGTCAACTGTGTGTATTCCCCAGGAGTAATTGGAACGTGAGCTTCTCCGTTCCACTTGGTTAGCTTCTCTAAAATTACGGTTTTGGCTGGCATATTTATTCCTAACGCCAAAGTCTCTGTCGCAAAGACAGCCTTAACCAAACCTCTCTTGAAGAGGTCTTCGACGGTTTCCTTAAAGCTCGGCAAGAGACCTGCGTGGTGTGCTGCTATCCCGCGTTCTAGCGCATCTAACCATTCGTCGTATCCCAAGACATCGAGATCTTCTTGAGCGAGATTGGCATTGAGTCGTGCAGCAGTTGCGGCTATCTCTCTACGCTCGTCTGTATTCGTAAGACGCAGTCCCGAGTGAACGCATTGTTTAACGGCAGCATCGCAGCCAGCTCTCGAAAATATAAATGTTATAGCCGGCAATAGACCTTGACGATCGAGCATTTCAATTACTTCAGGACGGGAAAGTTTGCTTTCGCCTTCATCAAAACGTTCTCGCCTATGACGAGGCATCTTTACCTTTCGCATGGATTCGCGCTCGAGGCCTAATAATTCAGGATTGATTTTGCTTGGTTCTTTAAAAAGGTCAATTAAACGATTACCTATCAGAACATGTTGATAGAGCGGGATCGGGCGAATTTCCGAGACGATGACATCAGTTCCACCTCGAACCGTTCCAAGCCATTCGCCAAATTCCTCGGCATTGGAAACGGTGGCACTTAGAGATATCACTTGTACCGATTCCATGAGATGGATCAAGACTTCCTCCCAGACGGCTCCGCGGAATTTGTCAGCCAGGTAGTGAACTTCATCCATCACAACTGATTGCAGATTAGTAAGAGTTGCAGATCCTGCATAGAGCATGTTTCGAAGCACTTCAGTGGTCATCACCAAGATCGAAGCCTCCGAATTAATATTGGTATCCCCTGTTAAAAGACCAACATTTGCTTCTCCGAATTTTTCAACAAATTCAGAAAATTTCTGATTGGAAAGAGCCTTGATAGGAGTGGTGTAAAAGCATTTTTTCCCTTGTTCAAGAGCTAGAAATGCGGCGAATTCGCCAACCACTGTCTTTCCAGCACCGGTTGGGGCAGCGACTAATACCCCTTTGCCATCTTCTACACAGTGCAGCGCCTTGATCTGAAAGTCATCGAATGGGAAATCAAAACCAAGTGAGAACTGCTCAGTGAGTCGATGTGAAGTCCGGGCTTTTGCTGCCGCCAGACGCTCTGCCGGAGTACTCATACTGACCAAGCTAGAAGTGCGCCAGGCACACAGCGAGCCGATAAGGGAAGAGCTGAGATTGGTTCGCCATCGGCGTAAGAGGATCCAGCACCTTGAATCTCGATACTTTCACAGCGATAGAACGTAACGGCTGGATGACCCACATGTCGTCCAAAGTAAACCTTAGGAAAAACTCTTAAGAGTTCAAAGCGCGAAACCTTATTAAGAATCATTACGTCAAAACGGGCATCATCTAGGGCAGCCTGAGGACAAACCTTCATGCCACCCCCATAACTTGAACCATTTGCAATTGTAATGAGTGTGGCATCAACATCAACAATTAATTGATCCATTGAAATGCGATAACGATGCGGCCGCAGAAAAATCAGTTTTTCTATCATCGCTAGGTTGTACTTGAGCTTTCCTTTAGGCCATCTCATCTGATTTGCTCGTTCGTTGACTAATGCGTCGAACCCGGTTGACAATATCGCCGCAAACCATCTTTGACCTACTTTACCCAAATCTAAATTCTTCGGTTCTTGGGTAGCAATGAGATTTATTTGTTCTTCGAATGAGAGAGAGTAAACTCCCAGACTTCTTGCAAAATCGTTTCCTGTTCCGCATGGAATAACACCGAATGCCAGAGCGCGAGGGACAACGTGCTGGATGATTTCATGAATAAAACCATCACCTCCACATGCAATAACTCCTGTCACCTTGGAATCTTGGAGCGCCTGCAACAATTGAGCCCTAAAATCTTCGAGTGAACTTCCCTCAATCAAAAGTGATTCGATACCCGATCTGCTCAATAAAATCTCTGCCTGCTTAGCTCTCTGGCGAGCCTTACCATTTCCTGAAGTGGGATTAATCGCCAGAATCAGCACGTTGAGCCTTCTTGCGCCGTCTACGATCATTAAGTAGGGCTATGCCACCTGCTAGGAAGTAAAGAGAGATGAGAGGTAGGGCAAGCGCTAGCATTGATAGTGGATCAGGGCTTGGCGTAAATCCTGCAACAAAAAGAGTGATTCCAAAAATCCAGATTCTCCAGGGTCTTAAAATCCCTTTTCCACTTATTGCTCCAATCAAGTTCAGGGCGACAAGAAACACCGGAAGTTCAAAACCGATTCCAAAAAAGAAAATTGTTCGCGTGACAAAGTCCAAATAATCGTCAAATTTGACCAGGTTGTTGAGTGCATCGGGCGTAAACCCAAAGAGAACCTTGATCGCCAAAGGAAGTATTGAATAACCGAAATACGCACCAGCACTGAAGAAAGGAGTAGCGGCGATGATGAAGAGAATAGAATTTCGTTTCTCTCTCTTATGTAGAGCCGGCGCAATAAAGGCCCACAATTGATAGAGCCAGATCGGTGCTGCTAGGAGCAGACCAGTAAGTATGGCGACTTTGATATGGAGATTGAGCGGTCCCAAAACTCCATTGATATAGAGAGCACCGCAGTTGTCCGCACCTGTCTCCTGCGCGGTCTTGAGATCACAGACAGGTTCTGCAAGATTTGTGATGATATCGGTATAGAAAACCCAACCGACTGCTGCACAGAGCGCGATCGCACCCGCACTTCGAACAACCCGCTTACGTAATTCACGTAGATGTTCGATCAGCGGCATGCGACCGCCGTTCGGGGTCGACATAGAAGTTACGCGGACGCTTGACCGTCTTGATCAGGCTTTTTCTCGTCCTTCATATCTTTCATCTCTGATTTAAAGATCTTCAATGACTTACCAAGGGAACGCGCTGAATCTGGAAGACGCTTTGCCCCGAAGAGAAGAATGATTACTACGAGAATGAGCAAAATGTGGGTCGGTTCTTTTAGAAACATAAGAATCTCCTCTATCCGGTCAGAGCGTTACGCCAATACCCAACATTATCGCACCCTATTCGTATAGTGCTATGGCTGCATTAATCCTTTTTTCCATCATTTGCCGCAACCCTGCTGGCTCCTCAATCTCCAACCCTGAATCTGTCTCCATAATCGCTCGTATCAGCCATTCAGCTGAGAAAGCCTCGACAGGTAGACTCGATCCGAGGGGCGCATCTCCTTCAACCAGGCCAAATCTTTCAATCGTCGCTCGATCTAATTGATGTACCGTAACGAGCGCCCTGATCTTGGTTTTCACATCAGCGGCCATCATTTCGACAGGATTATCAATATCGACAATAGTGGAACCAGCGATGCGATCGATTCTAAAAGTTCGGTTGGCGCCCGCCATGTGACAGTGAGCTTGTAAGTACTCGATACCGTTATCTTCAAAGAAGTGGAAGGGGGTAATTACCCTCTTGCTCTGACTATCAGTAGTGGGTGAGAAATAATCAATCTCAATCGAGGACCTAGATGCAATTGCGTGGCTGATCGTGGATCGATGAGAACTAGTGGAACGATCAGTAACCGAGATGAAGATATTTACCTGAGATCGCAATAAGGAGCGCAGATCATCAATCTTGGCCCTATTTTCCTCGGAAAAAGATGCGGAGTTTTCTCGCAGAATATCCAAACCAAGGATCAGCGAGACAATCTCCGAGCTTGACATAGATCGAATGCGAGCAAGAGGTGCAGCATTACGAATCGTCACATAGCCTGAATCGAAGTTAATATCGATTAACTCCAAAGGTGTGTAGCCAGGCAGGCCACACATCCACAATGTATTGAGATCATCAATCATTACCTCTTTATCTACCTTGAAAAATGAGGATAGATCCTCTATGGAGATGCCTTGATGTGTCAGAAGAAAAGGAACCAGATCTAAGAGTCGAGCTGTCTGCTCCAAGGGGGTCGAAGGTTTCTTAGGCATAGAGGTTTCGCATCTCTTTGAGTGAATTAAGGACCTGATGGCGCAACCAGGAAGGTTCTATCACTCGAACATCATCACCATGCCAGAGGATTGTCCGCACCAACCACGTGGAATTGATTATCGGTATCTCTACATCATCCCATTCATCACCTGAAGATATTGATGTAGCTATATTTCTCAGGGCAAACCCTGAACCTTTGCGAACATTAATGAGAGCACGCTCATGTGGTTGCGTTTGCGGATCCGGAAGAGCGCTAGGAATTGAAAACATATTATTTTTATTCCCAGAACTGACTTGCGAATGAATGCGATCTAAACGATATGTGCGAATCTCTTTCTGTTG
>JBJTKU010000179.1:0-3390 GCA_046096605.1 Candidatus Planktophila sp.
TGCTTCGCCTGACTTAACTGCATATGCATCGCGGCGGCGATCTACCGCAGGTGGAGCTGCAGATCCTGGAAGTGAGAGTCCTATTGCTTCACCAATACTTGCCATCGTGTTTGCGGTGTACATGCCACCGCAAGCTCCTTCACCTGGACAGATTGCCTTTTCAATTTGGTCTACACGATCTTTTGTAATGAGCCCGCGCGCACATGCACCGACTGCTTCGAATGCGTCGATGATCGTGACATCTTTGCCATCTACTTGACCTGGAAGAGTTGAACCGGCATAGACAAAGACAGATGCAACATCTAGACGAGCTGCCGCCATCATCATTCCAGGGAGAGATTTGTCGCATCCGGCAAAAGTCACCATTCCATCAAGACGTTCTGCATTCATTACGGTTTCAACGGAGTCGGCGATGATTTCGCGAGAAACGAGCGAGAAGTGCATTCCTTCGTGGCCCATAGAGATTCCGTCAGAGACAGAGATGGTGCCAAATTGCATCGGAAAACCACCTGCTGCAATGACTCCTTCTTTTGATGCTTTTGCTAAACGATCAAGTGAAAGGTTGCATGGGGTAATTTCATTCCACGACGATGCAATACCGATCTGTGGTTTAACCCAATCATCATCACCCATTCCAACTGCACGCAACATTCCTCGCGCAGGAGCGCGTTCTAATCCATCAGTGACTACTCCAGAACGCGGTTTCATCTTCGACATGAGAGAATTCTAGCCTTAGTCCAAGGTTGATCTATTTGCTTTGACCAAGGTGGCCAAGTAGCAGCTCGCGTACTCGCGCAGCATCTGCTTGGCCCTTTGTCTCTTTCATGACTGCTCCAATTAAGGCTCCAGCAGCTGGAATGTGCCCGTCGCGAACTTTCTGCGCGGTATCGGGTTGATCGTTACAGACTTTCTCAATCGCTGCCATAAGTGCGCCATCATCATTAACAACTTTAATTCCGCGCTTTGCCACAACTTGCGCAGGACTTCCCTCCCCTGCGATTACACCTTCAACAACTTGGCGTGCCAATTTATCTGTGAGCTCGCCAGCATTGACGAGGGCAACAATGTCTGCAACATCTGTTGGTGTAATCGAAAGCTCTGTAACAGCGACTTGTTTGTCATTTGCGATTCGAGAAATTTCACCAAGCCACCACGAGCGAGCTTTTGTTGGATCTGCACCAAGTAAAACAGTTGCCTCCACGATATCAAGAACATCGGCATTGACCATCGCTGCCATCTCTTTATCTGGAACGCTCCACTCTTGCTTTAAACGCTTGCGACGAAGTGATGGCCGCTCCGGAAGGCCTGTGCGAAGCTCTTCGATCCATGCAGCATCTGGAGCAACTGGAACAAGATCTGGCTCTGGGAAGTATCGGTAATCCTCTGCCTGTTCTTTTGAGCGACCTGAACGAGTAAGGCCGGTATCTTCTTGAAAGTGTCGAGTCTCCTGTTTGACCTTTTGACCGGAGTCGAGAAGTTCTGCATGGCGGATCATTTCTCCACGAATTGCACGCTCGACCGAGCGAAGTGAGTTCACATTCTTGGTTTCAGAGCGAGTACCAAGAACATCAGAGCCTATTGGCTTAAGTGAGACGTTGGCATCACATCGAAGTGAGCCTTGTTCCATCTTCACATCAGAGACTCCGAGTCCGCGCAAGATATCGCGAAGCTCGGCAACGTAAGCGCGTGCTACTTCAGGAGCGTACTTACCGGTTCCCGGAATAATCTTGGTCACGATTTCAACAAGAGGAATCCCGGCACGGTTGTAATCAAGGAGCGAATAATCTGCACCATGGATGCGCCCTGTTGCACCACCTACGTGAAGTGACTTTCCGGTGTCCTCTTCCATATGTACACGTTCGATTTCGATACGGAATTGTCGAGGGCCTTCATCAGTATCGATCTCAACATCAACATAACCATCAAAGCAGATTGGTTCGTCGTACTGAGAAATTTGGAAATTCTTAGGCATATCTGGATAGAAGTAATTCTTGCGAGCAAAACGGCTATATGGCGCGATAGAACAATTGAGCGCGAGACCGATTTTGATCGTTGACTCAATCGCTTTTGCATTGACAACAGGAAGTGCCCCGGGAAGAGCCAGGCAGACGGGGCAGGTTTGTGTGTTGGGTTCAGCACCAAAAACGGTGCTGCAAGAACAGAACATCTTTGAATGCGTATTGAGTTCAACATGTACTTCAAGACCCAGAACTGGATCGTACTTTGCTACAACATCATCGTATGAGATAGCCATTACTTGCTACCTCCTAGCGCTGGAGCCTTTGAGATTAAATGACCGCCCCATTGCTCGGCTAGAGCTGCTTCAAGTGCTCCGCCTACTTGATAGAGACGGGCATCTTGCATTGCAGGTGCCATGATCTGGAATCCGACGGGAAGGTTATCTTCATCTGCTAGACCAGCAGGAAGGCTCATGCCACAGATACCGGCCAAGTTAACCGGGATTGTTGCAACATCGCCAAGATACATGGCAATTGGATCATCTGACTTTTCACCAATTTTAAAGGCTGTAGTTGGCGCAGTTGGTGAAACGAGAACATCTGCTTGAGCGAATGCTTTTGCGTAATCTTGAAAAATAAGAGTACGAATCTTCTGCGCACTTCCGTAATACGCATCATAGTAACCAGATGAAAGCGCATATGTACCCAGAATAATGCGTCGCTTTACCTCGTGGCCAAAACCAGCGTTGCGAGTTGCGTTCATGACAGATTCAGCCGAAGCACCCTCACTATCTCCAACTCGAAGGCCATAACGCATCGCATCGAAGCGAGCTAAGTTTGAGGAGCACTCAGAAGGTGCGATCAAATAGTAAGCAGCAAGTGCATATTCAAAACTTGGGCAATCTACTTCGACGATCTGCGCACCTAGGGATGACAGCACCTGTAACGATTCATCAAAGCGTGCCTGAACTCCTGACTGATAACCCTCACCTTGTAGTTGCTTGATCACACCGATCTTCATGCCTTTAACATCACACTTACGTGCTGCTGCGACTACGTCAGGAAAAACTCCATTGATACTTGTTGCATCTTTTGGATCGTGTCCTGCGATTACATCATGCAGTAGCGCTGTATCTAGAACTGTGCGCCCAAAAGGTCCTGCCTGATCCAAGCTTGATGAATATGCAATCAACCCATAGCGTGAGACCGCGCCATATGTTGGACGTACGCCAACAATTCCGGTCAGAGCAGCTGGTTGGCGAATAGACCCACCTGTATCGGAACCGATTGCCAGGGGTGCCTCAAAAGCACTCACCGCCGCTGCCGATCCGCCACTTGACCCACCAGGTGTGCGAGATAAATCCCATGGATTAAAAGTTGGACCGTAGGCAGAGTTTTCAGTAGATGATCCCATCGCAAACTCATCCATATT
>JBJTKU010000180.1:0-5151 GCA_046096605.1 Candidatus Planktophila sp.
CTTGATCATCTTCATAGCGCAGTCGATATTGCAGATGGACTCGATGATCTATTGACATCTGCGCTGAGCGCTGATTTGGCACATGTCCAGGTGCAACAGAATGAAGATATGCGCAAGATAACTTCTTGGGTAGCTCTCGCATCGACTCCAACGATGATGGCTGGTATCTATGGCATGAATTTTAAACATATGCCCGAGCTGCATTGGACCTTTGGATATCCACTTGTTCTCTCTGTCATGGTTGCAGTTACCGGCTTCCTATATTACAAATTTAAAAAATCAAGTTGGTTGTAAATAAGTAAGGCCCCCCGCATTCGCGAGGGGCCTTAACTTTTACTATTAATTACTTAGCTGGAACTACTGAGACATTTACGCTAGCAACAACACCGTGGGCAAGTGTGACCTTAACGGCGTGGCTACCTGTCTTCTTAATATGTCCTGCAGTCTTGATGCTATGGCGATCGATATCTGTTCCAGTAGCAGCCTTGATTGCCGCAGCGATATCTTTATCTGTAACGGAACCGAATAAACGACCGTTTGCTCCAACCTTGACAGAAATTGTTACTGGAGCCTTCTCGAGGGCGGCCTTGATCTCCTTGGCGTGATCGAGATCGCGGACTTCACGCGCAGCACGTGCACGACGAATTCCTTCAATCTGCTTTTCTCCACCTAGTGACCATGCGATTGCTACGCCACGAGGCAACAAGAAGTTGCGGGCATAACCATCTTTAACGGTGACAACGTCGCCTGCGCTACCGAGCTTTGCTACTTCGCGAGTAAGAATAAGTTTCATTATTGGTTACCCCCTTAGCGAGCTGTCGATGTGTAAGGCAAGAGAGCAACTTCGCGGCTGTTCTTTACAGCAGTTGCAATCGAGCGTTGATGTTGTGTACATGCGCCAGTGACGCGGCGAGCGCGGATCTTGCCGCGATCTGAGATGTACTTGCGAAGGGTCGCGATATCTTTGTAATCGATATATGTAACCTTGTCGCGGCAGAAGCTGCAAGGCTTCTTCTTGAACTTCTTATTAAGGGCAGCAGCTTTCGCGCCCTTGTTCTTCGGTTCCTTGAGGTTCCGGTTATTACGTGCTCCCATTGTGGTGCTCCTTTTCGGGCCCTCACGGCGATCTGCGTTAGATCACGAATGAGGAATGGTGGTTAGTTAATTTAAAATGGAGGTTCGTCGGAGGTAGTGGTTGCCCATCCGCCGCCGGCTGGTGAAGGTGATGCTGCAGCCCAAGGATCGTCGTTAAATGAATCGGCTGCAGCTGGTGCTGCACCAAATCCACCGCTTCCGCCTGCGCGCTGGGTACGTGTGACCTTAGCGGTGGCGTTGCGAAGAGATGGACCTACCTCATCAACTTCTACTTCAAAGACTGTGCGCTTTTCGCCTTCTTTTGTCTCGTATGAACGCTGCTTAAGTCGACCAGAGAGAATGACGCGCATTCCCTTTGTGAGCGACTCTGCAACATTCTCTGCAGCTTGACGCCAGATTTGGCATTGCAGGAAGAGGCTCTCGCCATCTTTCCATTCATTAGTTGCCTTATCGAGATAGCGAGGTGTTGAAGCAACGCGGAATTTAGCTACCGCCGCACCAGATGGTGTGAAACGTAGCTCGGGATCGTCAACGAGGTTGCCGATCAATGTAATTGTTGTATCTCCTGCTGCCATTTTTTCCTCTTTCTATTCTCTACTTATATCTACTCTGGGTGGTCTCTACTGGTGGAGTCCATACTTTTAAATTACATCCCGCTGGCAACATTTACTAGATGCCACCAACAAGTATGTGGAGATTATTCGGGACGAATAACCTTTGTGCGAAGAACGGATTCGTTCAAATTAAGTTGACGGTCCAATTCCTTGATCGCAGCAGGCTCACAATGCATATCTACAACTGCGTAGATGCCTTCGCCTTTTTTATTGATTTCGAATGACATACGACGGCGACCCCATACATCGAGCTTGTCGACGCGGCCTCCGCTGTCTTTGATGATCTTGAGATATGTTTCAAGAGATGGTGTGACTGTACGTTCTTCGAGTTCTGGATCGAGAATGACCATTAGTTCATAGTGACGCATGCGTTAACCCGACCTCCTCTGGACTAAGACGGCCACGGTATTTCCGTGACAGGAGGGTTATAGCTTCTCCACATCGCAGCCGACCCAAATCGGGGACTTTGTTGTGGAGGGTTAAGGGTAACTGTCGGCGGATTTAAAGAGAAATTCGTGCGGGAATTGGCCGCCTCGCGCAGCCTTTTTGATCAGTACGGCGACAAAGTAGAGGCAGGCAGCGATGCGGACGAGGCTGATGAGGGCGTAGCCGGTCAGCGGTAGACCAAACTTCGCACCCGTGACTGTGGCTAGGTGTTGCCAAATTGCTACGTGATAGATCACTTCTGCAATCTGCCAGATCCAGAAAGCATGGAGATCTTTGCGCGTAGTTATTGCAATCACTGCAAGTGGAACTAACCAAAGAACATATTGCGGTGAGTAAACCTTACTTGCAACCATTACAAGAGCCAGAACAATGAAGCTGACGTCGGCAAGAGTTACAGTCTCTTTTGTTCCAAAGATAAAGAGTGAGACCACAAGAACTGCAACCAAGAGCGCGAGAATCGCAAAGAAGTTTGTACTGCCAAGTGGCACACCTAGGGAAGAGAGTGCATACCATGCAGAACCCCAATCTTGGCCGCGATCAAAGTTAAGTTGGTAGAAACGTAGCCAACCATCAGGTGTTGTAAGCAAAACTGGAATATTGATTATTGCAAAGGTAGTAACAGTAATCGCTAGGTATCGAACGAGAGTTTTGGTCTCATTTCTGCGCCATAAAATTAGAACAACAGGAAGAAGCAAGAAGACAGGTAAGAACTTTGTGGAGATGGATATTCCGATAGCAAAGGCAGAATAATCAAATCTCTTTCGATCAAACCAATATATTGCCAGCATCATCGATGCAATCGCCCAGAGATCCCAGTTGATATAGAGCGATGCAATTGCTGCTGGTGCAATTGCTGCAAGGTATGCAACTTCCGGGCGAATGCGATAGACGATATAAGCGATAAAGATAAAAAGTGCGGCTAAGAAGAGTGCATTGAGACGGTAATAATTAAGAATCTCGTTCTCACCACTTGGCAACACTCGTGCAAAGAACCACATCACCGTTCCTGTAAGGACTGGATATTCAACGGCATTTGTCTTTGAGGTATATGACCACTGATCTTTATCTAGACCGCGCTCACCGTAAAGAGTTGCGATATCTGAGTAGCAGGCATGTACATATTGGTGCGGGGTTGCCCATAGAGATTGCTCACAAGGGCTGAATTTGATGGCACTAAATAAGGTGGCAAGAAAGGCGAGAAAGAGCAACGTGGCTAACGGTTTTTCGATACGAGCTCTCATGATGGGGGCAGAGATTAACCCGGAGGCGTCTGAACTCCGCCAGTTGTCATCACTATCGGTTCAAGTCCTCCGATATTAGATGGGGCGGGGAATGTCATGACGGGTTCACCTTTTAGCGCACCCTTCATAAAGGCCGTCCAGATGCGAGCTGGAAATGTGCCGCCAGTGACTGAAGTTAAACCACCGATTCCATTCAAGGACTCAGATGCTGAATCTCTAAAGAGTGCAACTGATGCAGCTAACTGTGGTGTGTATGCACTAAACCAGGCAGATGCATTCGATTGTGATGTTCCGGTCTTACCTGCAGCAGGTCTGCCTAATGAGAGGGCGGCTGCTCCAGTACCTCCATTGACCACGCTCTTAAGAGCATATGTCAGATCAGCCATCACTTCTTTTGAAAATACCTCTTGTGTCTGTGGAGTTGCCTCATAGAGAACTCCTTTATTTGGGCCGGTCACAGAAGCCACCAAGAATGGTTTTGCATAGACACCTTGTGCGGCAAAGGTTGCATAGGCGTTTGCAACATCGATGACGTGTGGAGATGCCACACCTAAAACGACAGAAGGTGTAGGAATCATCGCAACGTTTTCTGGAATTCCTGCTCTTCGTGCAGCGTCTACGACTTTATCCATTCCTGCCTTCATTCCGAGTGGAACAAAGATGGTGTTGACTGAATGTTGCGTTGCAGTTACGAGATCAATTTGGCCCCAACCTTCATCTCCGTAATTGCTTACGACATAAGGTTTGCCAAGGTCATCAAAAACCTGTGGTGAATCTCCATTCCATACCGATGTCAATGGAATCCCAGCTTCTAATCCTGCAATGAGTGCAAATGGTTTAAAGGTAGAGCCAGCTAGCGCAATCGATTGTGTCGCATCATTGAGTTGACGCTCGAGATAGTCGCGACCGCCGTAGAGGGCAACAATTTCACCAGTACCTGGGCGGATTGCTACCAAGCCAATACGGAGATTATCTGGCGCCTTTTTTGGATAAAGCTTTGTGACTGCATCAACGGCTGATTGCTGTGCCTTCTGCACAAGCGTTGTGCGAATGACAAGTCCGCCCTCAAGTAACTGCTCTTCTGTAAATCCAAGTCGTCCCAAATCTCTCTGAACTTGTGAGATGACGTGACCTTTAGGGCCACTCAGCGAGCCAGATGTCACACGTGGTGCAACTGTAGGAAACTTCGCCTTATCTGCCTGTTCTTGGGTAATCCAGCCATTTTCTAGCATTCCATCAATTACATACTGGAATCGTTTCTCAAGACGAACTGCGTTCTCTTCAGATAAGGCTGGATCGTAATAACCCGGCGAGCGCAAAATACTTGCAATCACAGCCGTCTGTGAAAGATTTAATTGATCAACGTTGCGATTAAAATATTGCTGCGAGGCAGTCTGTACGCCATAAGAGCCACGACCAAAGTAGATGGTGTTTAGATAATTTTCTAAAATTTGATCTTTTGAAAGCGCATTCTCTAGCTTTATTGAGATGACAAGTTCTTTTACTTTGCGTTGAATCGTTCGACTTGGTGTGAGAAATGCAGTCTTTGCATACTGCTGAGTGATTGTGGAACCACCTTCGCCATTGAGATTTCCCGACTTGAGATTATTAATCAAGGCACGAGCAATTCCTGTCACGCTAAATGCATGATTAGAATAAAAATTTCGGTCTTCGGCAGCCAATACCGCATTACGCATATTTATTGAAATTTGGGCAAGAGGCAGAATCTGTCGGTTTTGAGTGCCAATGCGACC
>JBJTKU010000181.1:0-6855 GCA_046096605.1 Candidatus Planktophila sp.
GTTTTGATGAATCTATTTCTCAATTTTTCGCGTTTCTGAACGGCTCCGCTGGTGGAGGCAGAAGTGCCTCAGCCTTGCTCAAACTTTGATGGTTCGGCATGGAAGATCCTCGGTACCATACATGCACTTGAAATTCTCGAAGGATGTGCGTGAACTGTGTATTCACGAAGTTGTGCCCTCTGTGGGGGTCGAACCCACACTTGGAGGATTACTTCCTCTTATATCCAGAGGGGCACTTAGGATTGACTGCAGTTACTTTTTTGGTGAGTTTGCCTTTAGTGCAGCTAATTGTGACTTTATTAGCTGATGCAGCAGCCCTATTTGCTAAAGCTTTCGCATCCGCAATAATCTTATTTGCTTCTAATTTCGCATCCGCAATAATCTTATCTGCTTCCAATTTCGCATCCGCAATCATCTTGTCTGCTATTGCTTTCTCGATTGCGGCTTTTGCTTCAGCTTCCTGCTTAGCCTTTAACTCTCGGTTCTTGGCATCCTCAATTAGAAACTCGGAATAAGCCTTATCGAGTGCAGGAACGAAGGGCCAAAGTACTGTCGTAGCAGCGAATTTTATTCCATTTAATCCGTTTCCACCAGCAAAAATCGTGCCGAGGTAAAGTACGTCCACACCTTTTCGCATTAACAATGGGCTTCCTGAATCACCCGAACAGGTCTCACCTTTTCCTAAATCATATTGAGCTAATAAGAATCGATCCCAAATCGGCGTGCTTAAAGATCCTTGGTTGGTTCCAATTATATCTGTGGCAATGTATGGCCTTCCATCATTATTTTTTCTCTGTTCCCAGCTTTGACCTATGCAGCCATAGCCAAGGTGAAATGCTCGTCCTTTTCCAAATCGAAATTCTTCAATTTCCTCACGAGTGGCCGCACGTGTCACGTGTGGGCCGTTAAGCTCGCTTTCTAAAAAGAGAAAAGCAACATCGTTCACTTGTGTTTCGCGCAGCCCCTTGTCGGGTTCCCACCGATTGAAATAGTCAGGGTCAGTCCAAATCTTAGTTACTTTTACCTTTGAAGTTTGTGCTTCGGATGTAGTCCAGTCGACTCCAGGCTGGGAAACATACCAATCGCTAATTGGCCTTGTTAATTCTGTTGCACGGCCCCCTTGCTTAATCACACAGTGTGCTGCGGTGACAACAACCCGAGAGCGAAGATATGCACCGGTGCAGTGATTACTTACCTTGTTATCATTAAAAAGTATTGTCACAACAAATTCAGAACCGGTCGCTGCGGTTCCATTGAGAATTGAACTGGCAGGACTGACAGAAGAAAGCAGTATAAGTAACGTTGCTGCCACAACTCTAAACTTCACACCAAGAGGCTACTTTGACTATCGGAAAAATCTAGTTATTTAGCGCAAGGGTAACCAGTCAGAAAATTAGCAATGGGGGTCTGATAGACGACTGGCAGAGGCAGAGGAGCGCGAGCTACTTCTTCTTATAGCCAGCAGGACATTTAGGGTTAACCGCAGTTACCTTTTTGGTCAGTTTGCCCTTGACGCAAGTTATTAAAATCCTTATTGGTCTATTGATAGAAGTGTTTTGAACCTTTGCACCTAATGAAATTCTGATTTTATTGGTGCTGTAATGAAATCCAGATGCTGCGAAATTCAGCTGCCCATTAGATTTACCCATTGATGTAGTTGCAATCTGTTTAATGCCCTCTTGGGTTATTACGGAAATAGAAGCACCCATACCCAGACTAGATGTACCCCAAATGCAGTTTGCAACGTCATCTGCAACACTTAAATTGTATGTTCCAAGATTAACTTCACCATTCTCCTTCAAAGATGTTGCTGCAATCTGAAAATCAAGATTTCCATCCGAATCTAGCTTTGGGGGTCCTTGCACAAATACAGTTGCATTCGTTGAAATAACACCGCTAAATGATGGTGCTGCACTCATTACATTTTTACACTTCGAAACCCACAAATCTCCAGCCTCCTCTAAAGGGATAACAGAAAACTCCCACAAATTGTGCTCAATTGTTAACTTGGGATCTATATATTTTTCAGTAGATCGCCATTGATCAATTGCATCCCACCCAAGGCCGTACCAACCTTCACCACCAGAAAATTCTGAACCGATTCCCCAGTTGCTTTTGAATTGCTCGAACCAATTTGGCTCATATTTTCCCTCATCAAAATCTTTCTTATGAGGGTTGCCAGACCAATAACTGTTGAATCCTTCCAAAGTGTGTGGAATCTGAGTGACGCCTGCTTGTATTGTTGCGGGGTGTCCCTCAAAGATGGCCAGAGTAGGCTTTCCTTTACCCATAGACGTCGAATACGCCGTAGTTTCTGAAGTTCTAGAAGTTACCCAATTGGCAAAACCTTTTTCGCCGAATTCTGGAGATAGCTGTGTAACTACTCGAAGTATAATATTTTTTTCAAAATCAGTTTTCACCAAACAATAATCATAATTTCCAGTTCGGGGATCTGAATCAACTAAAGGATGAAAATTATTGTAGAGAAAGAATGAATCACCGTATCCCGTACGAGCACACCAACTTTTATTCGGGTCTAAGTTTTCATACTGCTTTGCATCTGTGATATTTACTTCTATCACCGGAGTCAAATTTAATTTGAATTGAGAATACCGCTTGAATAAAGCGTCGTATCCAATTGATATGGTAGACAAATATTTCTGCTTACCAAGATCTGTATCAATTTCCCAAATACTGCTTCGAGCAGAATCAAGTGGCCAAATGCTGTTTCTTCTTGAATCAATATCTTCCTTAGTCCATTCCAAATATCTATCCCGGTTAATAGTTTTAAAAGGCTTGGTTGTTACAGGAAGATATTTTAGAAAAGATGCTGATGACCAGTTGGATTCCCCTTGTTTCTTAAACTCTATTGAACTTATGCACCTTACAGTAATTTCTTTAGAACATTTAGGAAATACCGAATAGCCATAGTTCAAACCAGGATTATTTATGTCGCTTATATCTAGGCTCGGAATATTTGTAAACTCAGGCCGTGGAGGAATTTGCCATTGACCAACCCAAGTCAATTGGTAGTAGCCGGGAATGATTGGCGCTTGATATGCAGGCGGTGATAAGTGAGGGAATGAAGGAACCTCTGCCTGTGCAGTTGGTGGAACCAAAATGGTTATAACTGAAAGAAATGCGATCGCAATGCGTTTCACAGTTATATCGTATTCACTTTAGTAGTTATTTCTAGAGCAGTAATACCGATACCTACACCATCAAAATTAACAAGGTTGTGCCCTCGGTGGGGGTCGAACCCACACTTGGAGGATTTTAAGTCCTCTGCCTCTGCCATTGGGCTACGAGGGCCACAGCGGCTGAGTCTACACTCGAACTTAGGCAGCTTCGTTGACAACAAAAGTCTTCGCGAGGTAATCAAGAAGTCTTCTGTGTTGTGGTCCAAAGATCCAAACGATATCGATAATAACCATAGCCACATATGCAGCTACTAGTAAAAACATCGCTATCCCTGAAATTGCTGTGAATTCATACTTTCCATCACCGAATATGAAGATTAGGTATGGGATGTAGAAAAAGAAGGTTAGCGCGCCCGGAATTAGTGACTGACGAACCAACATGTGTCCCCAATTTGCGGGTGATTTCTTCACTTCGTCATATACGCGAATCTTCAGGAGTTGCTTTCCAGGAGTCTGACCTTTACCCCACATGATGAGGTTCCACACTAACCAGCCAATACCGAGGGTAGCAATATAGAGACCGGCATCAACAGCGACTGCTCCAAGACGATGTTGTGGCGTTGCAAGTTTAAGTTCTGTATTCATCGTTATCCCCTTAGTAACAGTTGATCTCAGCAATTTGCCAGTTTAATGAAGTGTTACTTGTATCCTCAAAGAGCAACTTAGCAACTTGTCCAGCACGTAAAGATGGAAGTGAGTTGTTGTCATATCCGATGACACTTCCATCAGGACCATCTAAGTAGTTAGCTGCTGCGTAAAAGTTTGAAGGACAGTCATATTCAGACACGAATGAAATTTCGACGCAGTTGTAATCAGTACAGTCATAGTCGCCAACATCGCTGTATTTATAGGCCAGAGATGAATCATCGCTCCACGCTGTAAAGCCAAAGGGGATCCAAGAGCCATCCGAGTAATCTTCTTCGGTGCTAGAGGTAGAGAGATCATCTGTGCCATAGTCCGAAGATGAATATGAGTAGTCACTACTTGAGCTATTGAGCAGGCTAAACGAAGTTAATGCAGATAGCACCAGCGAAACCGAAAGGAAAATGAGGCTTAACTTACGTGCAAGTGAGACGCGCGGATCGAGCGGAGCGGAAGAAACGTGGCCATCGTCCTGAGGGGCATAGTTAAATGAATTATTCACGGAATCTTCCATGAGGCTACCTTTCGATCACATTCTCTAAATGGTGCATGAATTATCTATTACCCGCGCGAAAAAACAAAGGACCAAAGCCCAGCGATCGTAATTTCACCCTTCGATTTCTGCAGTTTTTGCAGCCTGCTTAAAGATCTTATCGAGCATTGGTGTGGTCAGTTTTCCAGTGAATGTGTTCTGCTGGCTCGGATGATATGAGCCAATAAGAGTGAATTTGCGATTTTCATCTTTAAACGTGATCTTGACTCCATGTGAAAACTTTGTAGTTGGAATTGTGTATCCGATTTGTCGCAGTGACTTGATCAATGCACTCCACGCAAATGAACCAAGTGCAACGTAGGTAGATGCGGTTCTACTAGCGATTTCAATCTCACGTGTTAGATATGGAGCACATGCATCGCGCTCTTCAATGCGTGGTTTGTTATCAGGAGGCGCACACCGCACTGCGCATGCGATACGGGTATCGATGAGTTTTTGTCCATCTTTAATTGAGGTACTTGTTGGAATTGTGGCAAGGCCAGCACGGTAAAGTGAATCGTAGAGCCAATCCCCCGAGCTATCACCAGTAAAAATTCGCCCTGTGCGGTTTGCACCATGAGCGCCAGGAGCAAGGCCAACAATGAGAAGTTTTGGTTGATCGCAACCAAAGGATGGAACCGGTTTGCCCCAGTACTTTTCGTTTTCGTAGGCTTTGCGTTTTGTGATTGCAACTTCTTCGCGCCACTGAACAAGGCGTGGACATGCGGTGCAGGAGATGATCTCCTTATTGAGAAGCGGAAGAGTTTTTGCCGAACTACTTGGCAAGAGACCAGGCCATTCCATCCAGAATATCTGACTCTGAGGCGACGAACTCTGTCGCACCCGTAGCCACCATGATGCGGGAGAGAACAAGAGTTCCGGCTGAAATTACATCGACACGACCTGGGTGCATATAACCAAGTGCTGCGCGTTGATCGTGCGTGCTGGCAAGAAACATCTTCGATGCGGCGTGAACTTTTTCGGCAGGAATGCGTGAAAGATGAATCGCGTAACGATCGTAGGTAGGTAATTCAAGGGCGGCTGCGGCAACCGTGGTGGCAGTGCCTGCTACTGCTATCAAAGTTTTTGCTTGTGTAATGGGAACAATCTTTGCTGCTTGAGCAATGGCGTCATCAATATCTTCGATTGCAGAAGCTACCTGTCCGCTATCTGGAAGATCGTGGGTGAAGTGGCGCTCAGACATACGCACGCATCCGATATTGACGCTCTTTGCGAATTCGACTTTATTTGTGCCCAACACAAACTCAGTTGATCCGCCACCAATGTCAACAACAAGAAATGGTCCATCTGATGCTGGAAGATCGCGGGTTGCACCCAAGAACGAAAGTGAAGCCTCTTCTTCACCAGAGATAACTTCTGGATGAACTCCTAGGCGTTCGAAAACGCCTTCTATAAAGAGATCGCGGTTAGTGGCATCGCGAGTGGCACTTGTAGCGCAGAAGCGAATCTTTTCGACGCCTCTCTTTGCAATTTCAGCAGCATAGAGATCAACGGCGGCGAGTGTGCGAGCAATCGCATCAGGATGGAATTGGCCTGTCTTATCAACGCCTTGTCCCAATCGAACAACTTCCATTAAGCGAGTAACTTCGCGGAAAGAGTCGTCCTCAATATCTGCAATTAAGAGTCGAATTGAATTGGTTCCGCAATCAATAGCTGCTACTCGCATGGTTCGGTCTTCCACCATTCTGGTAACGCGGCAAGTGCTTCATCACCTAGTGGGTTTACTCCAGGTCCTGCAGCAAGTGAATGTGCAACGAGAGAATGTAAACACTTCACACGGTTTGGCATTCCGCCTGCAGAGATTCCTTCAACTTCAGGGACATCCATCTTTAGCGCTGCGCGTGCTGCCAGGTAATCATCATGTGCCGCCGCATATGCACCAGCAAGTTCTGCATCGGTTTCAAGGCGAGCATTCATCTGGCCCATAACTCCGGTTGATTCAAGAGTGGAAATTGCAGCGGTAAGTCGTGGACATGTCGCGTAATAGAAGGTTGGGAAGGGCTCGCCGTCACTTAGACGTGGCGGTGTTTCAACAACTGCGGCGTTGCCACATGGGCAGCGATAAGCAATTGCGTGAACATCGCGAGGCGTGCGACCAAGTTGAGTTTGGATGCAATCTAAATCGCGGGGAGTTACCTGTTTATCCGGTGAAACTCCCATTTACTTTTCGCCCGTGACTTGAGTAATAGAAGCAATCATCCGCGTATACCAAGGTGAACCATCTTCGAGTTGATCTGCAACTTTATTGGCTATGACTTCACCTTCACCTTTGGGTGTGCCAGTGACTATGTATTGACGCTCTCCCGGCATGACAAAGTGAAGACGTTGACGGGCTTGAGCTTTAACATATTCCGGATCTTGCCAACGCATTAACTCAAGGCGTGCTGCCTCAAGAGCTGCGCGATCACTATCTACCTGTGCCCGAAGTGCGTTGATCTGTGCTCGTTGGGTGAAGTAATG
>JBJTKU010000182.1:0-2639 GCA_046096605.1 Candidatus Planktophila sp.
GGAACCGGAGATGTTCTTGCCGGAATAATCGGAGCACTTACAGCAACAAATTACATTGAGATTCTCAACGATAGAAAGAAATTGGGGATGCCCATGATGAACTGGTTACTTGGGTCAATGAGATCCCAGCTGCCATCCAGACCTTCCGTATGACCATGAGGCCACCAAACCTGATTTAGCTTAAAAAGAACCCCTCAATCGGCGAAAAAAATCCTATATTTTTTTCGCCGATTTTATTGACAGTCAATATCGCCATGCCTACCTTTGCGGGGTGAGTACTACGACCAAAGTTGGTGCCCCGCTCCGTGGCTTTAAATCCATTATGGAGGGCAAGTATTTTGCCTGGATTTTGTTGGTTCCAAGCCTGCTGCTCGTTACAGCTTTTATCTTCTATCCGCTATACCGCGGTATCTACCTAAGTTTTACCCGAACTGTTCTCCTAGAAGGCCCTGGTTCTACTCTCATCGGTCTTGAGAACTTTAGACAGATGTTTAAAGACCCCCTCTTTCTACTTGCTGCCAAAAATACATTTATCTTTATGACCGTTGGCTTGGTGACCCAGTTAGCTCTGGGACTTGCTGCAGCAATGCTGCTCAGTCAAGAGCGCAGGTTTATCGGATTGATCAGAGTTCTAGTAGTTCTTCCATGGTTCACTCCGCCAGTTGTTACCGCTTATATGTGGCGCTTTATTCTCGATGGTAACTCAGGCGTCTTGGTCAAATTGTTAGAGGGAGTCGGGATCTCGTTTGGACCCGCCGGATTATGGAGCAACCCAGATCTTGCAATCTATGCCGTTCTCTTTGTCGATCTTTGGGCCTCTTACCCATTCTTCATGCTCTTTTTATTGGCAGGCATTCAGGGAATTCCAAAAGATATGCGCGAGTCAACATCTGTTGACGGTGCAAATAGCTGGCAGCACTTTAGATATGTGATTCTGCCGCTGATATCTCCTGTAATTGTGGTTTCATCAATTCTTGGTGTTATTCACTTGATTAACTCACCTACGCTGGTGCTTCTGATGACAAATGGTGGTCCTGGAGATAGCACCACCGTACTTCCTCTTCTGGCTTTCCAAGTAGCCTTCCAGATGTATGACTTCGGTTACTCCTCTGCAATCTCTGTTGCAGTACTTGCAGCCATTGCTGGCTTTGCGATGGTCTATATCCGCTTTGCTCGTTTTGGAAAGGAAGATTGATGACTACCGCCAAAAAGAAGAAGCGCCCGATCTCTTACTATCTCGTAAATGTTGGAATTGGATTTTTGGGGCTTTTTGCAATCCTTCCTTTAATCTGGACTTTCTATACATCACTGCGAAGAAATGTGGACATTAACAAATTTCCAACAAAATTTAGTTTCGAAAACTTGAGTTTTGACGCTTACCTAGGAGTCTGGCGAGATACCAATTTTCCGTTGTTGATAAAAAATAGTCTTATTGTCAGCACCATGACGGTAATAATTAGTCTTACTTTAGGAACCTTGGCTGGATACGCGCTATCTAGAAGTAAGTTCAAGGGTAGACAGAGCGTCTTATTGGTCTACCTAGCCATTCGTTTAGTACCTGGAGTATTGCTTCTCATTCCAATTTACATCTTTATGAATAATTTAGGATTACTCGATAGCTATGTCGGATTAACCTTGGCCTACACAACCTTTACTTTGCCGGCCACAGTCTGGTTGATGAAGGGCTTTTTTGATTCACTTCCTCCAGATTTGGAGAACGCAGCACGTATCGATGGGTGTTCTCGCATGGGGGCTATGTGGCGTGTATCGATTCCACTTGTTCTCCCAGGCTTGGCAGCCACCGGAACGCTGACGGCAATTACCGCTTGGAACGACGTTCTCTTTGCCATTATGTTGACCTCATCTGACCGAACTAGAACCTGGCCCGTGGGCTTGCGTGAAATGATCGGAGAGTTCCAGCTACCGTGGGAGGCCCTTACCGCCACGGCAATGCTCAGTCTTCTGCCCGTTGTCATCGGCTTTGCCTTGGTAGGACGCAAGATGGTGGCCGGAATTACCGCCGGCAGCCTCAAAGACTAGTTTTGGGCCTAAAATCCTATAGTTTTAAAAAAATCCTATATTTTTCTCGTGTTTTCTATTGACCTGCGCAGGCAGTGAAACTAATCTCTTTCCAAGCCTTACAACGGGTGGGGCACATATAGAAAGTTGATATGCATGCAGGACTTCATCGGAAAACTTTCCCGCAGAACCCTCTTCAAAATCAGCGCCATCGCTGGTGCAGTTGCATCGGTAAGTTCATCGGCGACGTCAGCTTTTGCTGCTCGCACCAATGCCAAGGGCAAGGGCAAGATGACTTATTGGAACCACTTCACCGGTGCTCCTGAGCGTGCAGCGTTCGCTGAAACAACAGAGGCATTTAAGAAGGCATCACCAGCCATTGAGGCAGATATTCAAACAGTTACAAATGATGACTGGATGGCCAAGTACATCGCATCAACAACTGCAAAGAGCGGTCCTGATGCAGTGATGATCGACGTGTCACGCTTTGTTGACATGCAGCGCATCGGTGGTTTGCGCGACATCACCACGTATGTCAAGCAGTGGCCTGGCGCAGCAGCTGTAGCTGGAGATACACCAGCATTTACTGCAAGTCGTAAAAATTACGGCGTTCCATTCTT
>JBJTKU010000183.1:0-2887 GCA_046096605.1 Candidatus Planktophila sp.
TCTTCGTGTCGTTATCACCGGCGAATACTTCAAATGGATCGGTGCGCCTAGACATCTTTAGAGATACCTTTATCGATCTGCTCTCTTGATAGAGTAATGACATGTCGGACATGTCATTACTCTATCAAGAGAGCAGATCGATAAAGGTATCTCTAAAGATGTCTAGGCGCACCGATCCATTTGAAGTATTCGCCGGTGATAACGACACGAAGATTCTTTGAGCGATCAGGGATCACGTTGAGGTGTTGAGCGATTCGGGCGACTATCTGTTCGACAGATTTTTCGCTGACAAATCTAATTTTGGCGATCTCTGAGTTGCTTAAACCTTGGGCAACCAATCGTAATGTCGCAACCTGAATATCGGTAAAATTATTGAGAATTGAAACAAAGGCATTTTCGTGGATAGAACTATGAGATTTAATCCACTGAGCCGGGTGAAACTTAGAAAAATCGTCTATAGATAGAGCAATTGCGTGATTTAGAACCGATAGATCTGCCACAGAACGCTTAAGAACAATTTGAACACCTTGAGGTATCGACTTCTCGGTGACTCCCAAGAACCGCAAATCAGGACACGCAGTCATCAAAACAATACCCAGTGCAGGATTAGTTTTTCGGAAATTCATCATCATGGAGATAGCGACAGAATTTGCAAACATCAAGTCAATAATCAGAACTTCTGGCTGGAGAGAGCGAAAAATATTTTCGGCAACAGCCTTATTGTTCGCTTCAGCTACAACATTGACACCATTCAAGCGAAGAGATGCACTCATGGTTGTCAATTCGAATGCATCATCGCTGGCAACCATTACTCGGGGATTGGCCACCGCACTCATGCTTTAAGGTATCGCGGTTCCAACTATTGCGCATTCTTTCTACGACAACTACAAAACTTTTCTTATTGCCTCCGGGATAAAGTCGATGATTTTGGTAGCCGAGATTGGGGCATCCCTAGATGCCAATAATGCGGCAGAATTATGGATGTATGCAGCACTTGCAGCTATCTCACCCAATTTCTTTCTATCGTTGAGAATCTCAATGTAATTTGTTGCTGTAAGTGCTCCGATTATTCCGGCAAGAACATCTCCGGTTCCAGCAGTTGCCAACCAGGATGTCGCAGACTTGAGTTCAATAAGAGATTGCCCATCTGCAATAACTGTGCGAGAACCTTTTAATAGAACGACAACTCCCAATTGTTGTGATGCTGTGATAGCCCATTTTTTTGGATCTCCCTCAATTGCTTCAGAGGAGACATCTAACCCGCGAGAGCGTAATAATCGTGAGAGTTCGCCAGCGTGGGGAGTAATCAAAGTCGGTTGGTTAAATTTTCCTGCAAGGTGGAGTGCTCCGGCATCTAGAATTGTCGGAACGCTTTGTTTGGCGATAAGTGAGAACCAGCGATGCCGTAACCATGTGGTGAAATCACTGAAGCGATTGGATTCAATCCCAGAACCTGCAAGCCATGCATTAACTGCGCCCGGTTGGACTACGACTTCAGGATTTGAATGAAGCACCAGGTGTGCAAGACCTGAGTTGCTATGAAAACGGATCATTCCAAGACCGGTGGCGGAAGCACTTGCAACAGAGAGGACGGCTGCACCAGGAAAGCGAGCAGAACCGGTGATCACACCGAGAACTCCACGAGAATACTTATTATCCAGATCGCTCGGAATAACGATACTTTTCTTTACATCACTTGCTTTCCAGATACGTGCATTCATTTATCTACTGTAACTTGAGATTTAGTGAAGTGCTAAATCGGCATCCCCTGCCTGCCATTGTGTGAATGTGATTGTGAGATTCTCGCTTATTGGGCTGGCACAATGTGGGCCAGCTCTCCAGATAAGGGATTCATCAAGTGGGGCAAGGCGCACCATTCGATTTTCTTGACCACAGCGAACTCGTATAGTCAGAGCGTCTCCAGCGCGACTAGCTCGCACAGTAACTTCCTTGCCCATCCATTCAGGAACCGGAGCTAGAGACCAATCAGAATTTATATCTGTAACCACTGCTCCAACCTGTGGAGATCCATCGGCGCTTTCAACCCCTGCCTTTATCCAATGTTGACTATCGCTATAAACAATTATTCCGGCTTGATCAAATTGACCGGTGTAATCCAAAATAAATGAAACTTCCATCGCAGAGTGATCGGGAAATTCACTTAATAGTGCATGTCCTGAATCGTGAACAAAACCATACGAAGTATTTCTCCAGAAATCACTTTCGTGGATTGCTGCAACCGTAAGGGATTGACCATCATGGGAAGAGGAAAGAGGTGGATTGACCCACTGTCCTTGGTTCCACGCGATAGATCTCATATCAAAATCTTACAGAGTGGAACTTTTCATGGCACTATTGAGTTATGCGCATCGCCGTCTTCTGTTCCGCATCGACCAAAATCGATCAGAAATATATTAATTTTGCCTTCGAGGTTGGAAAATCAATTGCCGAACAAGGCTGGGATATCGCCTGGGGTGGTGGAACACTCTCGATGATGGGATCTGTCTCTCGCGGTGCGCGCAGTGCAGGAGGCAAAACTTTCGGAGTCATTCCACAAAAGCTGGTAGGAAAAGAGTTTGCTGATGAGGATGCAACGGAACTCTTTATCACTGAGTCAATGCGCTCACGTAAGGCGATGCTTGAGGACCTATCCCATGGTTTTCTCATTCTGCCCGGCGGTTTAGGCACGATGGAAGAGTTCATGGAGATCTGGGTTGCCCGCCACCTTGGCTATCACCAGAAACCGATCGTGGTCTGTGACCCATTTGGCTTCTACAAAGATCTCCACACATTCTTACATTCACTTAAGAGTGAGAAATTCATTGGGGACGCCCATGATGTACTGGTTACTTGTGTCAATGAGATCCCGGCTGCCATCCAGACCTTC
>JBJTKU010000184.1:0-19293 GCA_046096605.1 Candidatus Planktophila sp.
TGGATCAAAACCAGGTTGGATAAAGGCAATACCTGTCGCATAACTACCTTCGGCTGGTAGATCAAAATCTGTTACTGCTTGGAAGAATGCGTCGGGGATGCGAATAAGAATTCCTGCACCGTCACCACTATCTGGTTCGGCACCTGCTGCGCCGCGATGTTCTAAATTGCGAAGTGCTGAGAGCGCTTGTGCAACAATCTCATGCGTTGCAACTTTGTTGAGGGTGGCAACCATTGCAACGCCGCAAGCATCGTGCTCGTTGGCAGGGTTATAGAGCCCCTGTGCTGCTGGGAATGTAGATGGAAGAGCCATCGAATAATTCTCCTGTTGTCCGTTACCCACTTACTCAACGGGACAACGCTGACCCATGCACAGGGTAGCAACTGGCAGCCCGCAGTGAAAGATAGAAAGAGTGATCTAGAGCAACTACCCCAGATTGACGTGAAGCAGGCGGCCAATTCCAGCCGTTACAGCCATGCCAAAAGCACCACCAAGCATGACTCGAACGGTAGGTCCAAGTACAGCCTTTCCAGCGGTCTTTGCGCTGAGAATTCCAGTCACAAGTAGACCCGCCAATGCAAAACCGACAATGCTCAGTGCGATCGTTCCTGGAGTAGGAGCAAATGCACCCGCGAAAGGTATGAGTCCACCCAGAGTAAAGCTTGCAGCTGATGCGAGAGCTGCCTGCACAGGTCGAGCCTTGCTCTGCGGTGTCTGTCCAAGTTCGTCGCGAAGGTGGGCCTCTAGGGGATCTCGCGCATGCATCTGGCGCGCAACTTCTTCTGCCAACTCTTGAGTTAGGCCACGCTCAACATAAATTGCTGCGAGTTCCAATAACTCACCCTCAGGATCTGCAGCCAGGTGATCTATTTCCATCTGTCGATCTGACTCTTCAACATCATTCTGTGATCGAACGGAGACGTATTCACCAACTGCCATTGACATAGCACCGGCGACAATTCCCGCTACACCTGCGGTGATAAGAAAGGTACCTTTGCCAGGATTTGCTGCAGTAACACCAATCATCAAACTTGCAGTTGAAACTAGGCCGTCATTTGCACCGAGTACTGCAGCGCGCAACCAACCAGCACGATGTGCTCTGTGGTGGAGATTGCGTTGGTAGACAGATTCAAGGCTCATTGTGAAATCCTACCTGAGCTCGCGTTTCTTTTTCTGGATTCGCGTAAAGATCAGAAGTGAAATGACTCCCACGAATACGCTCACCCATTCATTTTGGCGCAAGCCCAGGTAGAGATTGGCTGAGTCAATGCGGATGCTCTCGATGAAAAATCGCCCCACGCAGTAGAAGAAGATATAAAGTGCAAAAGTTTGCCCTGGCTTAAGCCGAGGAGAAATGAGAAGAAGTGAGATCGCAATAATGGTGCACCACAAGGCCTCATAGGCGAATGTGGGGTGAAAAGTTTCAAAACTCCTGACATCTGCTGGGCGATATGAAACTGGCACTTCAAGAGCCCACCAGGTATCTAATGGCCGCCCGAAAAGTTCGACATTAAACCAATTTCCGAAACGGCCGATTGCTTGTGCCAACAAAATTCCCGGAGCAAGTGCATCGAGCAAGATCGAAAAAGGTGGGAGTTCAATGCCAACTCGCGCACGACGTACTCGTTGATATCCCGCGTATGCACCAAGTGCACCAAGTGAGATTGCACCCCAGATTCCGAGCCCACCTTTCCAGATAGCGAAGATCTCGAGAGGGTTCTGGCCTGCTCCAAAAAAATCACCTGGCGAGGATGCCACGTGATAAAGGCGTCCTCCAATAATTCCTGCTGGAACTGCAAACATCGCCACGTCGGCAACGACGGATGAGAGCTGTTCATCGTCTGCTTTAAAGCGTTTATCGCCTAACCAGACCGCAACTGCGATGCCCGCAATAATGCATAGCGCATAGAAATGGATCGTAAATGGTCCCAGCTCTATGTAGGACTGTGCTGGTGAAGGAATTGATCTACTGAACATCCTAAAAAGAAGTATCAGAAGTTACTTGGATGCAGCCTCAACTGCAGCCTTAAATTCGTTGAGATCAAATCCTGGAGATTGTCGTTCCCAGATTTTGCCATTGATCAATGTTGTAGGAGTTCCTTTGACTCCATAACGTTCCATCGACGCGGTAGCGGCAGTGACATTGACCAACTTTGATCGATTAGTCACGCAATCGGAGAACTTCTGCGAGGTAATTCCAATCTTCTTACCGATGGTGATGAGGTTTTCGGAATTAAGGAAGCCTGAGTTTTCAACTTGAGATTGCACGTCGTAGAGAGCCTTATGGAAATCTAAGAACTTTCCTTCATCCACGGCGCAGTACGCGGCGTTTGACGCCGCAATAGATTCGTCATCTTTCAAACCGTTTCCAAGGAACGAGAGCGGGTGATAAGTAACCTGAGCCTTCTTCTCTGTGATCAGAGAGGTGAGGTATCCACCGATTGGTTCTTCGAATAATTTACAAATTGGACATTGGAAATCTTCAAATATATCTACCTTTGTTGGAAGGCCGGCATTAAAGACGATTCCATCTCCTGCAGTCGAATCAACCGTGCCCTTGATATCTCCTACAGATTGAAAGGAGTCAAGTGCGGTGAATGCGGCATTCTTCGCATTTTTCTCACTGGCAAGGCTAAAGACGGCTCCAACAACCACAACGAGTGTGACCATGCCAATAACAAGCCAACGTGTAAATGGATCTCCACCTTGTGACTTGACTGAGTTCTTCTTTGCCTTGCTCATTTGACTTCCTCACTTGATTCGGTACGTGTATCTGGTTTCTTATCTAAAGAGAATTTTCCATAAGGGTACTTGAAGATATAAAGACACATGCCCACAAAGGCAAGATCGCGCATAATGTCGACGGCATAGGCAATACGCGCCTCGGTAGCCTTGGAAGGATCGATCGCTCCCCCACCTCCGAGGCAGCCACAATCGATAAGCATGCCGCGGGCCCAGACGGATGCGATTGCGCCGACGAACATGAGCATCAGAAGCGCACTAGCAATTGCAGAAGGTCTAATAAAAATTCCTAAAATCAGGAAGATGGCCAGAGCAACTTCAAACCACGGCAGAATGTATCCGAAGGTATGTGCTAGATCTGTAGGAAGAATTTTGTAGGCAGCCGTTGCATTTGCCGATGATGCAGGATCAAATGCTTTGATTCCACCTGCATAAAGGAGAAATCCACCAAAGCCGAGACGGAAGATGGTTGTAATCCATTCTTGTTGTGTGCGCAAAAAGTTCTTCATCGTCCCTCACGTACTCCCAACGCAAGTTCCTTGGCGAGGTCTCTGACTGCTGTGAGACCTTCTTCCTCTGTTGCAGCATCAAGGAGGGCGTTGATAAATGCTGAACCCACAATCACTCCATCTGCGTAAGCTGCAACTGACCTTGCTTGTTCGCGCGTGGAGACACCGAGTCCAACGCTGACGGGGGTCTGAGTAGTCGAGCGAATACGTGAGACCAAATCTGCCGCCATTGAAGAGACAGTTGTGCGGGTGCCAGTTACTCCCATCAAACTTGCTGCGTAGACAAAGCCACGGCATTGACTTGTGACAACAGGAAGTCTTGAGTCAGAAGTGCTCGGTGCGACAACGTAGATGCGATTGATCTTTGCAGCATCAGTGGCCGCAATCCATCCTTGTGATTCTTCGACAGTTAAATCGGGAGTAATAACTCCTGATCCACCATTGTCTGCAATTGCTTGCGCAAATTTCGCAACGCCGTAACGTTCAATGGGATTCCAATATGTCATTACTACTGCTGCTACCCCGAGGTCATTTGCACATTTAAGTGATTCAAAAACCTCATTAGCCCCCGTGCCTTGACTCAGTGATTGCACTGCGGCTGCTTGAATAGTTGGACCGTCCATCACCGGATCGCTATAAGGAAAACCGATTTCAATGGCATCGACGCCACCTTCTGCAAAGGCTGCAATTACCTTCTTGCATCCTTCATGCGAGGGAAAACCTGCTGGGATATAGGCGATGAGTGCTGCGCGGTTCTCGCTCTTTGCCTTGGCTAATGCCTGATCCAAAGGAGTATCAAGTGACACGTTTAAAGCTCAATTCCAAAGTAGGCAGCTGCAGTTGCTACATCTTTATCTCCACGCCCCGAGAGATTAATGAGCAGGGTTGCTTGTGGACCTAGCTCTTTACCTATAATTATTGCGCCAGCCAGAGCATGTGCGGTTTCAATGGCAGGAATGATTCCTTCAGTGCGGCAGAGCAGAGCAAAAGCTTCCATCGCCTGCGCATCGGTAATCGCACGATATTGCGCTCGACCGATATCGTGAAGAAAGGCGTGCTCTGGTCCCACACCCGGGTAATCAAGGCCAGCTGAAATTGAATGAGATTCGATCGTCTGACCGTTCTCATCTTGAAGAACATAAGAACGCGTTCCGTGGAGAACACCTGGTGTTCCACCACTGATTGTCGCTGCATGACGTCCTGTACTTACTCCGTCGCCACCGGCTTCTAAACCAATAAGTGCAACATCTACATCATCGATAAATGGATGGAAAATTCCAATCGCGTTTGATCCCCCGCCCACACACGCAAGCACCGCATCAGGTAGTTTTCCAATTAATTCCAGAACCTGCACCCGGGCTTCCACTCCAATGATGCGATGGAAATCGCGAACCATCGTTGGGAATGGGTGCGGTCCTGCGACAGTTCCAAGGAGATAGTGGGTTGTCTCAACATTAGTTACCCAGTCACGCATTGCCTCAGTGATCGCATCTTTAAGAGTACGGGATCCACTTGGTACTGGAACAACTTCTGCTCCGAGTAATTTCATACGAGCAACGTTGAGTGATTGGCGCTTAGTATCTTCCTCGCCCATGTACACAACACATTCAAGTCCCATGAGAGCTGCCGCTGTTGCCGAAGCAACACCATGCTGGCCAGCTCCGGTTTCAGCAATGATTCGTTTCTTACCCATGCGCTTGGTGAGAAGTGCCTGACCTAAGACATTATTAATTTTATGTGATCCTGTGTGATTGAGATCTTCACGCTTGAGTAGTATCCGCGCACCGCCTGCATGCTCTGCAAATCGTGGGACTTCGGTGATAACACTTGGTCGACCCGTGTACGTGCGATGAAGTTGATCGAGCTCTTCGGCAAAAGTTGGATCAGATGCTGCTGCGATATGTGCTTGCTCTAACTCTTCGAGTGCGCCGATCAGGGCTTCGGGAACAAATCTGCCACCGTATGGACCAAAATGTCCAAAAATTTCCTTCTCGTCAACTCTCATAACCGTGAAGGGTACTAGAGACCTCGAAGAGTCTGCAGCGTGGAAATTGGATCTCCAGCGCGAACCAGTGCTTCACCCACCAGGATTGCATTGCACCACAACGTTGAGCCTGTTCCACATCGGCGCGTTGCGAAATTCCAGACTCTGCTACCTTGATGATCTCTTCTGGAATTTTAGGCAGAAGTTCGCCAAATGCCCTCTGATCAACCTCAAGGGTTTTAAGATTTCTAGAATTAATTCCAATAATGCGAGGGTTAATCTCCATCGCTCTCTCTAATTCCTGATAGGTATGGACCTCCACAAGACTAGCCATGCCCAACTCTGTTGCCATATCGAAATAATCTTTTAATTGGGCAGATGAGAGCGCTGCCACAATCAACAGAATGACATCTGCCCCATTAGCGCGAGCTTCCAAGAATTGATACTCATCAACCATAAAATCTTTACGCAAGATGGGAATCTCCACTGCCGATCTGACTGCTTGTAAATCAGAGAGGGATCCACCAAAACGACGCTCTTCTGTAAGAACACTAATTACACTTGCACCGGCTTCTTGATACTTCTGCGCGAGTTCTCCTGGGTTGCTTATTGATGAGAGCGCACCTTTACTGGGAGAAGAACGCTTTACCTCTGCAATGACGCTGACGAGATCTCCTCGCAAACACAGATGGGCATCAAGTGCTGGTGATACCTGATCCAACATCTCGCGAATCTTCTGTAGCGGAAGACGGCGCTTGGCTAAATCTTCTCTCACTCCCTCGATAATTGAATCTAAAACGCTCATGACTTCGTCTCATCTGTCGGATCGATTCCGTGGTCCTGAGCGCTCCACGGCGTTTGAACTCTCGGTTTTCTCTCATATCGAGATGAAAGAGTGAACTTGCGACTAAGAAAAACTGCAAGGGCGCCGATGACCACTGCACTGATTGCAATAGGGAGTAAATCTTTCACAGAGCCGGCCTCATAACGTGCGCTGCGCTTATTGCACCGAGAACAGCAGCTGCTTTGTTGAGACATTCTTGATTTTCGGATTCGGCATCTGAATCAGCAACGATGCCAGCACCCGCCTGTACATATGCGCGGCCGTTGTAGATAAGGGCGGTTCTGATGGCAATGCAGGTATCAACGTTGCCAGTAAAATCTAAATATCCAATAGCCCCACCATAAAGTCCACGGCGGTGAGGTTCCAGCTCTTCAATAATCTCCATTGCACGAGGTTTAGGTGCACCTGAAAGTGTACCTGCTGGGAAAGTCGCAAAGAGTGCATCAACACCACTCTTATCTGATGCAAGGGTTCCGGTGACGGTAGAGACAATATGCATAACATGTGAATAGCGTTCAACGCTCATGAAATCTACAACTTCTACCGAACCAGCGGTACAGATACGTCCCAGATCGTTACGTCCAAGATCTACCAACATCAGATGTTCGGCACGCTCTTTTGGATCGGCTAGCAGCTCTTCTCCTAAACGCTTATCTTCTTCAGGGGATGCAGATCGCTTGCGTGTTCCTGCAATGGGGTGCACCATCACGTCACCTTGCGTTACCTTTACCAACGCTTCAGGGCTCGAACCAACTACATCGATCCCACCTTCGAATTTAAAGAGATACATATACGGTGAGGGGTTACGTAGGCGAAGCATGCGATAGACATCGATCGCATCTGCTGTGCACTCCAGAGAAAAGCGCTGCGAGAGAACAATCTGAAAAGCCTCGCCTGAAAGTATCTCTTCTTTAGCTAATCCAACCTTTGCAATGAATTCTTCGTGAGAAATATTCCGGTCGAAAATAGGCGCAGAAGAGGTTTCGATCTCTGCAATGTGACCTGCAAGTGGTGCTGCCAATTCTCGCTGCATGCGATCTAGACGTCGCTGAGCATCTTCAAAGGCTTCATCTACACGATCTGTAGTTCCATCCCAGTTGATGGCATTAGCAATAAGCGTGATTGTTCCGTCGGCATGGTCCATGACCGCTAAATCACTTGTCAACATGAAAGCAATTTCAGGAAACGGGATATCTTTCTGTGAAAGTTCAGGCAACTTCTCTAAACGTCTCACGCTGTCATAGCCCATGTACCCCACAAGTCCACCAGTGAGTGGAGGAAGTCCGGCAATCTTGGGTGAGCGAAGATGTGACGCTGAAAGACGTAGCGCTTCTAATGGATCGATCCCCGATGGAGCACCTGCTGGTGCTACACCAATCCATTGCGCGCTTCCGTCTATTTCGGTCAGCGTTGCTTGTGAGTGCGCACCAATAAATGAAAAGCGTGACCACGCTCCCCCGTGCTCGGCAGATTCCAAGAGAAAAGATCCGGGCGCATTTGCCGAAAGCTTGCGATAGACACCTAGCGGAGTCTCACCATCTGCCAGCAATTTTCTATAGACAGGGATCACATTAAAGTGTGCGGCATACTCTCTAAATTCTTGAATATTCATAAAGTTAATTACTGCTCTTGGTTCTCATCTTTTGCAGGAAATACTTCGCGATGAAAACAGGTGAACTCGCCTGTGTGACAGGCTACGCCTTCTTGTTCTACTTGAAATAAAATTGCATCACCATCGCAATCGAGTGAGATAGAGATAATTTTCTGTAGGTGGCCAGATGTCTCGCCCTTTTTCCAGAGCTCATTTCGAGAACGACTGAAATAAGTTGCATAGCCAGTTGAGATAGTCAGTGCCAAAGATTGGCGATTGACGTAGGCGAGCATCAATACTTCACCTGAGAGACTGTCCTGTGCGATCGCAGGAACGAGCAAGTCACCTTCGTTGAGAAGTGCTGAGATTTCAGGCGATAAGGAGATGCTCACCGGGCAATTGTGCCTTAGGCCAGAGCGCTCGTGCGCACGCAATATCCATGCTCGGCCAGGTACTTCTTCACATCTGCGATGCGATGGATACCAAAGTGGAAGACGCTGGCTGCCAATAGAGCATCAGCACCAGCCTCGATGGCTGCTGCGAAATCTTCAAGTGAGCCCGCTCCGCCACTTGCGATCAGAGGCAGAGAGGAAATTTCACGCACTCGATTGATCATTCCAATGTCATACCCTGCTCTGGTTCCATCAGCATCCATCGAGTTGAGAAGAATTTCGCCAACACCAAGTTCTGTCGCTTTTTCAATCCACTCCAAGGCATCAAGACCGGCGCTGGTGCGACCACCATGAGTTGTTACTTCAAATCCCGAAGTAGTCCGCGCTCTGCGCGCATCTACAGATAAGACGAGAACTTGACTTCCAAAGCGATCTGCAATTTCAGAGAGCAAAGAGGGGCGAGCAATTGCTGCGGTATTTACCGATACCTTATCGGCTCCAGAACGTAGCAGACGATCGACATCAGCCACGGTTCGAATTCCTCCACCGACTGTCAACGGGATAAATACTTGTTCTGCCGTCCGCGAGACGACATCGTAGGTGGTCTTGCGATTTGTAACACTTGCAGAGATATCAAGGAAGGTAAGTTCGTCGATTCCTTCCGCGTCATACACCTTGGCCATCTCAACTGGATCGCCTGCATCAATCAAATCTGTGAAGTTAACGCCCTTTACTACCCGACCTTCATTGACATCAAGACAGGCAATAATGCGAACAGAAAGAGTCATGACCTTGTGACCTCAAGTGCTTGCTCAAGAGTGAAGGCACCGGCATAGAGAGCCTTGCCAACGATGGCTCCTTCAACACCTATCTCATTGAGCGAACGGAGCGCTGCAATATCAGCAAGACTTGAGATTCCACCACTTGCCACAACTGGTCGCTTAGTAAATGCACAGACTTCTTTAAGTAGGTCAAGGTTTGGTCCTTGCAAGGTTCCATCTTTAGTGACATCGGTAACGACATAACGAGAGCAACCATCGGATTCAAGGCGAGTCAGTGTTTCAAAAAGATCTCCCCCTTCTTTCGTCCAGCCACGCGCTGCGAGCACATGACCGCGAACATCAAGTCCAACGGCGATGCGATCGCCGTGTTCGGCAATCACACGTGAAGTCCATTCAGGATTTTCAAGGGCTGCGGTTCCAAGATTAATTCGTGTGCAACCTGTGGCTAGCGCGCGTGCAAGTGATGCGTCATCACGTATTCCACCTGATAGTTCAACTTTAATATCGAGTTTCTTAACTACCTCAGCTAAGAGGACACTATTTTCTCCTCGGCCAAATGCAGCATCTAAGTCAACAAGATGTAACCATTCAGCCCCCGATGCTTGAAATTCCAATGCCACTTCAAGTGGAGATCCATAAACACTTTCTTGCGCTAATTCGCCTTGGACCAGACGAACTGCGCGTCCATCTTTTACATCAACGGCCGGCAGTAGTTCGAGGTAGCTCATAGTGTTTTACTCCAATTCTTAATCAGGGCTAAGCCCGCTCGTCCTGATTTTTCTGGATGAAATTGGGTTGCGCTAAATGCGCCATTTTCAACCGCTGCTAGAAATCTCTCACCATGAGTGGAAAATGATTGAATTGCTCCGGGTAATTCGCGCGCCGCATAAGAGTGTACGAAGTAGAACGATTCGCCTTCAACACCTGTAAAGAGTGATGAATCTGCAGCAGGTTCAACTGTGTTCCAACCCATATGTGGCAAAACAGGTGCGTGTAACTTTCGAACTGAGGCTGACCAGATTGCTAAACCAGAATGGGTGCCATTTTCATCACTATCTGCAAAGAGAACTTGCATGCCGATACAGATTCCAATTGTTGGACGAGAATCTGTATATCGAGCCGAGATAATCTCCGCCGCATTAACTTTTTGCAGCCCTTTCATGCACGCAGCAAACGCGCCGACGCCGGGGACAACTAAACCGGCTGCTTCTCGCGCAAGATCTGCATCAGTTGTCAGGATTACATCGTGGCCCGAAGTCTCAAAGGCTCGTGCCGCCGAACGAAGATTGCCTGAACCGTAATCTAGGATTGCAATTGTTGAAATTAGAGTGAGCCCTTAGTCGAAGGAATTCCACTCACGCGTCCATCTATTGCAACGGCATCGCGCAGTGCACGCGCAACTGCCTTGAATTGCGCTTCAAAAACGTGGTGAGCATTACGTCCTTCAAGAACGCGAATGTGTAATGCGATGCGAGCCTCTGCAACAATTGACTCCCAGATGTGTTTTCCAAGAGTGGTATCGAAGGTTCCAATCAACTCAACTATCTCAGGTTGACGGTGGACAAGATATGGGCGACCCGAGAGATCTACAGCCGCCTGAACGAGAACTTCATCTAATGGAACCATCGCATCACCAAAGCGACGAATGCCTGCCTTATCTCCGAGTGCTTCTCGAAGGGCCTGACCAAATGCTAAAGATGTATCTTCAACAGTGTGATGTGAATCGACATCAACATCTCCAGCGGTTTTTACGGTGAGATCAAATCCTGAGTGCTTTCCGAGTTGTGAGAGCATGTGGTCAAAGAATGGAACACCAGTTTCTACATTGATCTGACCACTTCCGTCGAGGTTGAGTTCAACAAGGACCTTAGATTCCTTTGTTGTCCTTTCAACACGTGCACTTCTCATGATTTCTCCTTAGCTAAGCACTCTCGTAGCGCATGTAGAAACTTCTCATTTTCGGCGCCGGTGCCGATAGTGGTGCGTAGGTACCCTGATAATCCCACATCTCGAATCAAAATTCCTCGATCCAGCATGGCCTGCCAGAGTTGGCTTGAGGAAGATGCGAATCCCGAGAAGAGTAAGAAGTTTGCCTGGCTTGGTAGGACTGTTAGCCCCATCTGCACAAGGGCGTCGGCAACAAGGTCACGTTGCTGGCGCAATTGGGCAACTCCAGCAAGCAACTGATCCTTAAAGTCGAGTGCAACAAGTGCGGCGCTTTGTGTAAGGGTGCTTAGGTGATACGGGAGTCTGACCAGCATCATGGCATCTACTACTGAAGGGTGTGCAATTAAATATCCAACTCGTACACCTGCAAATGAGAAGGCCTTACTCATGGTGCGGACTACAACAACATGAGGATGCTTGGCAATTAACGTGACTGCTGAATCTTCATCTGAGAATTCGGCATAGGCCTCATCAATGACGAGTAACCCTGGGGTAGATGCAGCTAACTTTTCAATTGCCTGGATTGAGATGGCTTCACCAGTTGGATTATTAGGTGTGGTGATAAATGTGAGAACAGGTTGTACTTGAGCGATTTGTTCAATAGCGCTCTCAATGTCAAGTGAGAAATCTTCGCGGCGCTTTCCATCTACCCATGGGGTCGACGTCACCCGAGCAATCAAAGGGTGCATTGAGTAGGAGGGCAGGAAACCAATTGTTGCGCCCGAACCAAATGCCAAGAAGAGCGATTGCAGGATTTCATTGCTGCCATTTGCCACCCAGATATTACTTTGATCAAAGTTTGTCCCTGATTCAGCATTGATATATGCAGCGAGTTTGCTACGTAAGACGATCGCATCTCTATCTGGATATCGATTAAGAGTTGTAGCAACCTCTGCAACTCGCGCCGAAATGGCGGCAACCAGATCAGGAGATAGCGAGAATGGATTCTCATTTGTATTAAGAGATGCCTGCGCCTGAACCTGTGGCGCGCCATAAGGAGAAAGTGGTACCAAGTTTGGGCGAATAGGGAGCCACTGTGGCCAGTTTCTTTCCGTCATCGATCTTCCAAACGAACGCTCATTGCCTGACCGTGTGCAGGTAAATCTTCTGATTGCGCAAGTGTAATAACAGTCGGTGCGACATCTCTAAATGCTTGCTCGCTATATTCAATAAAATGCAATCCGCGCAAGAAAGTAGCAACAGAAAGTCCACTGCTGTGACAGGCGCAACCTCCTGTAGGAAGTACGTGATTGGAACCTGCCGAATAATCTCCAAGTGAGACAGGGCTAAATGCACCGATGAAGACTGCGCCGGCATTCCTAATTCTCTGTGCTATCTCTGGTGCATCGACAGTCTGAATCTCTAGGTGTTCAGCAGCATAGGCGTTGACCACATCGACACCTTGTGTAAGGTCATTAACGATGGCGATAGCACTTTGAATTCCAGAGAGCGCTGTGCGAATTCGATCAGAGTGCTTAGTAAGTGGAACCTGTCGCGTAAGTTCTTCCTCTACCGCCTGCGCCAAGGCAAGAGATGGAGTGACAAGGACGGCGGCAGCGATAACATCGTGTTCGGCCTGGCTGATCAGATCTGCTGCAACGTTACGGGCATCTGCGCTCTCATCGGCCAGAATTGCAATTTCTGTCGGTCCTGCCTCTGAGTCAATTCCTATCACACCACGTAGTGCTCGCTTAGCGGCAGCAACATAAATATTTCCCGGTCCTGTCACAAGATCACATTTGTCGCAGAGATCTCTCATGCCAAATGCAAAGAGAGCAATTGCCTGAGCGCCACCTACTGCATAAACTTCATTGATACCCAGAAGGGCGCACGTTGCCAGAATTGTTGGGTGTGGTAACCCACCATGATCTTTCTGCGGAGGAGATGCAACGGCAATGCTCTCTACCTGTGCTATTTGTGCGGGGATAACATTCATCATCACGCTGGAGGGATAGACAGCTCGACCCCCAGGAACATAGAGACCTACTCGATCAACTGGGATCCATTTCTCAGTGACAACTCCCCCATCTACAACAGTTGTTGTATGGCTTGGGCGAAGTTGATCGCTATGCACTTTACGAATTCTCTCAATCGAGATTTCCAGCGCTGTGCGAATCTTTGGATCAAGACTTGCTAGTGCGCTATCTAATGCGCTTTCGGGAACTCGTAAAGATGGAGGGCGAATACCATCGAATTCTTCGGCCAGTGCTAAAAGATCTTCTGGGCTACCTTCTTTGACTCGGGTAATAATTGGTTGAATGAGTGTCATCGCCTCGTTGACATCAAGAGTCGCCCGCGGCAGAAGGCTCTGATATTCGGCCTTCGTGTGGCGCGTTCCACGCAGATCTACTCTTCTTATCACTGGTTCAGTCTACTTTGAGTGCGGGTGTAGATGAGCGGTGAATTTCTAGATCTAGCTGCGGACCAGACAGTCAGGGCCAAGAATCGTCTTCAAATCTGCGCTCAGACTTGGCGAGGATGTAACGAGAGCATCGATCTTCATCGTCGTCGTCTTTCCAGAATCTTCAATATGAAGATGCACTTCTCGCTTCCCAGGATGCGAGCGAAGAATCTCTTTCATCCGCTCTACGATCGGAGGGGTGCACTGAGACAATGGCAGCGAGATCAGTAGCGGGCCTACAGGACCACTTGAGATATCTAGCGTTGACATTTCAACGGCGCTAAATCGAAGTTGATCATCTCTGCGATCAACACGACCGCGAATTGTAACAATTTTATCCTCCACAAGAGTGAGTGCATATTGGTTATAAGTGTTGGCAAAGAAGAGAACTTCAAGTGAGCCTTCAAGATCTTCAACGGTAACTATCGCCCAGGATGATCCCTGACGTGAAACTTTGCGGGAGATTCCGGTAATCAATCCACCGATCGTAATAAAGCCCTCGTGTACTCCACCCTCATCGATCAATGCACTAATTGACATATCAGTGTTGGATCGAAGAATATGCTCGACACCGAGTAGTGGATGATCTGAAACATAAAGTCCCAACATTTCACGTTCGAAGGCGAGCAAGGTTGCCTTATCCCATTCGCCTTGTGGGATATCGATTTCTAGGCCGCTCATTGCAGAGCCACCTAGATCGCCAAATAGATCGAATTGACCTATAGCTTCTGCGCGCTTGCTTTCGATGACAGCATCTATTGCTTCGAGATGAATCGATACTAGAGCCTTACGATGGTGGCCAAGCTCATCAAATGCACCGGCTTTAATTAACGACTCGATAGTCTTCCTATTGCACACTTGTGCATCAACTTTTGTCAGGAAATCTCCAAAGCTAGTAAATGCACCCTTGGTCTCTCGAGCACTCTTAATTGAAGCAACAACACCTTCACCTACGTTGCGAATTGCTGCCAATCCAAATCTAATGTCGTTGCCACGAGGCGTGTATTCGGCATCAGATTCATTAACATCCGGTGGCAAGACCTTGATACCCATGCGGCGACATTCAGAGAGATAGAGCGCAGACTTATCTTTATCATCGCGCACACTCGTAAGGAGGGCTGCCATATATTCGGTTGGGTAATTTGCCTTGAGGTAGGCCGTCCAAAAGGAGACAACGCCATAACCTGCCGAGTGTGCACGGTTAAATGCGTAATCAGAGAAGGGGACGAGAACCTCCCACAATCTCTGAATTGCACCGTCGCTAAAGCCATTGGCCTTCATGCCGGCTTCAAATGGGATGTACTCCTTATCCAGAATTTCCTTATTCTTTTTACCCATAGCTTTACGCAGAAGATCTGCACGACCGAGTGAGAAGCCAGCAACCTTCTGAGCAATCGCCATCACCTGCTCTTGATAAACAATCAGACCGTAGGTATCGCCAAGAATGTCGGCGAGAGGTTCACGTAGTTCGGGATGAATAGCTTCAACTGGCTTTCGACCATTCTTACGATCGGCATAGTTGTTATGAGCATTCTCGCCCATTGGACCAGGACGATAGAGAGCAATGACGGCAGAGATATCGGCAAAAGAATCTGGTGCCATGCTACGAAGAAGTGCGCGCATCGGTCCACCGTCGAGCTGGAAGACACCCAAAGTATCGCCGCGACTGAGTAATTCAAAGGTCTTGCGATCACTTAATGGAAGGTCCTCTAAGACAATGTCGATTCCGAGATTGTGTTTTATGTTGAGTAGCGCATCATCTAGTACCGAAAGATTTCGCAGACCAAGAAAATCCATCTTAAGAAGGCCAGTAGCCTCGCATGCACCCATATCGAACTGAGTAATAATCGCGCCATCTGCTTCACGGCGATGAATCGGAATCACATCAAGCAACGGTTCACGCGAGAGAATTACTCCTGCTGCGTGAACTCCCCACTGGCGCTTAAGCCCTTCAAGTCCTCGTGCTAGATCTACAACTCGCTTGGAATCAACATCTGTTTCGTAGAGTGTGCGAAATTCGCCAGCCTCTCCGTAGCGCGAATCGTCTCTATCAAAGACTCCACTCAAAGTAATGTCTTTTCCCATAACCGATGGTGGCAACGCCTTGGTGAGCTTTTCGCCAATCGAATATGGATAACCTAAAACTCGCGTTGCATCTTTAAGAGCCTGTTTCGATTTAATTGTTCCGTAGGTAATAATCTGTGCAACACGATCATCGCCGTATTTCTCAGTGGCATACCTGATCATTTCTGAGCGTCGACGTTCATCGAAGTCCAGATCGATATCTGGCATAGAGATGCGCTCAGGGTTAAGGAATCGCTCAAAGAGCAGACCATGCTCGATTGGATCTAATCCGGTAATTCCAAGGGCGTATGCAACGAGCGAGCCAGCTGCAGAACCTCTCCCAGGACCCACACGAATTCCCTCTTTGCGTGCGTATGAACATAGATCTGCAACAACAAGGAAGTACCCGGGAAAGCCCATCTTAACCATGACATCGAGTTCATAATCTAATCGTGTGATGTGTTCAGGTGTAGCTCGATCTCCTAGCTTTTTCGTTAGTCCCTCGTGAGCAAGTGTACGAAGCCATGACTCTTCTGTTTGGCCGGCGGGGACATCAAATTGTGGAAGAAGATTTTCACCTTCACGAAGTGTGACATTGCAGCGTTCTGCAATGAGTAAGGTGTTGTCGCAGGATTCAGGAATTTCTTTAAAGAGCTCTCGCATCTGTGCTGCAGTCTTTACATAGAACTCTTCATTATCGAATCTAAAGCGTTTTGGGTCGGCCAGAGTCGAGCCTGATTGCACACAGAGCAACGCTTCGTGAGCTGGCGCATCCTCATGGAATGTGTAGTGAAGATCGTTGGTGGCAAGAAGCGGGAGTTTGAGTTCTTTGCCTAACTTTAAGAGATCTGCCTTAACACGGGTCTCGATATCTATGCCATGATCCATGACTTCGAGGTAGAAGTTTGCGGCTCCGAAGATATCTCTGAAATCACTTGCTGCGCGTAGCGCCTCACGATAATTACCCATACGAAGTCGAGTTTGAATCTCGCCTCCTGGACACCCCGTTGTCGCGATCAGACCATCTGCGTATCGAGAAAGAAGTTCGCGATCCATGCGTGGCTTGTAGTAATAGCCTTCAAGGGATGCCAACGATGAAAGGCGGAAGAGGTTTGCTAGTCCTTGATTATTTTCCGACAAAATCGTCATGTGGGTGTAAGCACCACCACCAGAGACATCGTCTTCTCCACCACTAGCCCATTGCACGCGCTTCTTCTCATGACGTGATTCAGGAGCGATGTAGGCCTCAATCCCAATAATTGGCTTGACGCCAACTTTCATCGCTTGCTTATAGAACTCAAAGGCGCCGAAGACATTTCCGTGATCTGTCATGGCAATGGCTGGCATTTCTTGTCGGGCAACTTCTTGAACTAAATCGCCAACACGCGCGGCTCCATCGAGCATCGAGTACTCGGTATGTACATGCAGGTGTACAAATGAATCGTGTGAAGATGCTGAAGTTATGCCGCTCATAGGCTGGCTAAATTAGCACTTACGGAATAACAGCATCGGATAGCAACGCCAGGCAAGCCTGAAGGTCATCTGGATATGGAGCCTTGAACTCCATGGACTCGCCTGAAATTGGATGATCAAATTGCAGCTGCGTGGCATGTAGCCAGGGGCGTGACATATGTAACTTCTTGGCTAGGACTGGATCTGCTCCATAAATCGTATCTCCGACCAGAGGGTGATTCAGGGCGCTGAAGTGAACGCGGATCTGATGAGTGCGGCCAGTCTCGAGTTCGACCTTTACCAAAGTCACTGCCCGGTAATACTCGATCAATTCATAATGAGTAATACTCTCTTTTCCATCTGCGACAACCGCAAAGCGATGATCAACTTTGGGGTGGCGATCGATCGGTGCATCGATGGTTCCTGATGCTGGATCAATATGGCCCTGAACAAGGGCGTGATAAATCTTTCCAACGCTACGAGTTCTAAATGCTTCTTTCAGAACCGTGAATGCGCGATCAGTCTTTGCAACGACCATTAATCCGCTTGTACCAACATCCAAACGGTGCACAATTCCTGCACGTTCTTGTGCACCAGATGTAGAGATCGTGTACCCAGCTGCAGCTAGCGCTCCAACAACAGTTGGTCCATGCCAACCTGGGCTTGGATGAGATGCGCACCCCACGGGTTTATTGATGACAAGAATATGATCATCGTTGTACACGATGTCTAGTCCATCAAGCGGTGTAAGTGGAATCGGATCTCGCTCGATAGTGTCAGGCAGTAAGACATCGATGACCTGGGCAGCGCTCACGCGATCTGATTTGAGAAGTTTCTTTCCTTCGCTTGTGATATCGCCATCTTCAATCAAACGAACAATTGCAGATCGGGAAAGTCCTAAAACTCGAACAAGAGCGCTATCAATCCGTTCTCCGGCAACGCCTTCTGGCACGCTTAAGGTGCGTAACTCTCGTGCCATGAATCACCTCGATTACTTCTGAGCGCCTTGAGGGGCAAAAGGAGGTATCTCCCTAGTAATTAACAGTACCGATAGTAACGCTGCGCCGACTATCGCCATATCGGCGATGTTAAATACCGGCCATTTGGGAAGTTCGATCCAATCAATAACATGGCCATTAAAGATCGAAGGTTCTCTAAAGATGCGATCAGTGAGGTTTCCAAGAATTCCACCGAGTGCAAGTCCCAGTACGCTGGCCCACCAACGATTATCAATCTTTATTGCAAAATATGCGATCACGCCAATTGCACCTAGTGCAAGTATGGTGAATATAACAGTGAAGTTGGTTCCAAAGCTAAATGCAGCGCCGGGATTAAAGAGAAGGCGCAATTGAAGAAATGAACCAAGCAACTCCCGAGGTTCGCGTTGACTCAAATTATTGAGTGCCCAGGTTTTAGTTGTGTAGTCGATCGCCCAGACTATTGCTGCAAGAAAGTAGAGACGTTGCCAATGAAACGTAAATTTTGCCAGAGGCACCTTTAACGTCGCTCTTCTTTCTGCTTACAGATCATGCACAAAGTGGCGCGCGGAAATACCTGAAGTCGCTCTTTACCAATCGGATTCGAACAATCTTCGCAATTTCCATAACTCTTGCTATCGATTCTCTCAAGTGCTCGTTCCGTCTGGAGAACCATGTCGCGAGCATTGATTACTAAAGACATTTCATGTTCGCGCTCGAAAGTCTTTGTTCCTGAATCTGCTTGGTCATCTCCTGCACCTTCGCCAGAATCAGCAATTAACTCTTCCATCTCAGCTTCAATTACTTCGAGTTCATTTTTAAGGCGGAGCAACTCTTTTGAGAGTTCGGCTCGGATCGCTTTTAGTTCAGCAGCACTCCACGGAGCTTCACCTGCTGCCGCCGTTACTGGAGTTGGAGCGGATTTGATCGGCTTGAGAGGTGCGACCTTCTTTCCACTCTTTACAGGACGTGCCGGAGGCGGCATCACAAGTCGACGCTCTTCCACAATCGGTGCGGCAACCGGTGCTACAGCCATGGCCACCGAAACTGTCTGGGATTTTTCATCAACAGTCAGTGTTGGTTTTCCAACTTTTGCCGGAAATGGTTTTGCAGGTGCGCTCTTCTTTGCAGCGACTTTCTTTGCTGGCGCTTTCTTTGCAGCAACCTTTTTCACAGCAGCTTTTTTGACAGGAGCTTTTTTGGCAGGGGCTTTCTTGGCAGGGGCTTTCTTAGCCACAGCCTTTTTCACTGGGGACTTCTTCACTACCTTTTTTGCTGACACGCCGCGCACCTTATGCTCTTTTTCGCCGTCCACCAAATGTGCCACTCAGACTTTACCTACCCTTTTACTCCCGATGTGTAGCAGCCGGGCAAAGAGTCGATAGCCAACTGCTCTGCATTAGACTCACCACCCTTATGAGTTCACATTTTCGCCCACTAGCAGCCCAGATCGATCTGCCTGCCATGGAGCACTCCATTTTGAAGATGTGGGCCGACCAATCAATCTTCGAGCGTTCCCTTGCCGCCCGTGAGGGTCGCAGCCCTTGGACCTTCTACGAAGGCCCGCCGACGGCCAACGGAATGCCTGGAACTCACCACATCGAAGCT